>JALGWK010000129.1 GCA_025774205.1 bacterium | reverse complement strand
CAACATCTCCGGCAAGGTCAACATGGTGAGTTTCTACGGTGACAGCCCCCGTCTGGGGATCCGGAACATCCAGGCGCCGGAGTGGGGGCAGGATCGGATCGGCGGTTCGCTCTGGGAGTATCCGGAGCGGTACATAGAGCACTCGGCTATCATGTTCGCCGACCGGATCGAGACGCCGCTGATGCTCATCAGTGGAGACCTCGATCCAAATGTCCCGGCGCGGCAGTCGATGGAGATGTACTACACCATGCGCCGACTGGGTAAGGAGGTAGTCTGGGTCCGCTACGCCAACGGTGCTCACAGCCCCCCGAACAGCGTCGCGGAATATCACGACTACTGGGATCGGATCATCGGCTGGTACCGGGATCATTTCGCCGATGAGGAGAAGGATGAGGGAGCGGGTGGTTTGAAGTAACCTGAAGGGATGTCCGGTACGTATCTGAAGGCAGGCCGATGTCGGCCGCTCCATTGGAGGGAAGACCGATGGCTCTGAAACGGAAGTTCACGCTCCTGCTGCTGCCGCTCGCGGTATGTCTGGCGATCGGTTCCGGTTCTTTTTTCAGGTCGATCGATGAATCGGCCCTCGAGGAATGCACGATAGGAGCGGCGATCGGATCGGCCACTGCCGACGGCCCGATGATCTGGAAATCCCGCGATTGGACCGAAGTCAACAATGAGGTCTTCTGGAATGAAGGAGAGAAGTACCGGTTCCTGTCGGTGGGAAACGCAGGCTCACCCAGCACTCTGATGGGGCTGAACGAGTGCGGTTTCGCGATCCTCAACTCGGTCTCCGGAGATCTGCTCCGTGGGGGTGGGCATCTGAACAACGCCACCATGCAGAGCCATGCCCTCGGCACCTGCGCCACGATCGATGAATTCGAGGATCTCCTGAAACAGACAAATGTCTCGGGCAGGTCGACCCAGGCCAACTTCGCGGTCATGGATTCCACCGGTCGGGCGGCCATCTTCGAAACCGCCGGGAACGAGTACTGGAAATACGAGGCGGGCGATCCACAGGTGGCGCCGGAAGGGTACGTGCTGCGCACCAACTTCGCCATGAACGGCGGCGGGCAGGGCGGGATCGAACGGTACCGCCGGACGATGGCGCTCGTCCCCGAACTGCATGCCGATGGCGGCCTCAGCCACATCGACATCCTGCGCACCCAGATGCGTGATTTCTCCGACAGCGACAGCCAGCCGGTCCCCCTGCCGTTCGATGGCTCCGTGGCCGGCGCGCCCGACGGCTGGTTCCCGACCGGGGTGAGCATCTGTCGGAACTCGACCGTTTCGGCCACTCTCTTCCACGGCGTCCGGCCGGGTGAACCGGCGAACCTGACCACCATGTGGACCCTGTTGGGTCAACCGGCCCTGTCGGTGGCGATCCCCCTCTGGGCGGTAGGAGAAATGCCGCCGGAGACGAACGGTCCTCGTACGGCGCCGCTCTGTGACGAGGCGAACCGGCTTCGCCGTATCTATTTCGGTGAAGGACGATCCCGAACTCAAATCAATACCCGGGCCCTCAGGGACGGTCTGGGAGGGGGTCTGTGGAGGGTAACCTTCGCGGCCGAGGACTCGATCTTCGTGGCCACGGAAGCGCTGATGGAGGGCTGGCGCAGCGGCGCGGTCTCAGCGTCCGAGATGCTCGAAAAAGAACGCGCCATGGCGAGCTACGCCCTGACGATCCTGAAGGGCTGGCAGCCCGACTGATCCGCTCAGAGGGCCTTCTGTTCCGGGAGAAGCCGGCGACTGTCAGTGGTTCTCAGGGGAGGATCAGTCCGTCCCTGATCAGTTGATCCCGGAAAGCGACCATCCTCGATTTGATTTCCGGCGCTGAGGGTTTGGCAGGGTCGAGCGCCAGCTGGAGTCCCTGGAACCCGATGATCGTCGGGCGGCCCTCCCGCTGGTTCTCCCTGGGATAGGCCTGGATATCGAGCGTGGACAGCATCTGCCCTTTGGCAGCCGCCGTCATTGCCACCGTATTCCCTATCCTGGTGGCCTGGCGGGGCAGCATCCAGGTCCCATTGATGATGATGTCGATCTGCGGATACCACTCGGGCATCGCCTCGGAAACCCCCCACTGGACGTTCGCGATCACCATCTGCACGTCGGCCGGATCAGCGCCGTTGGAGGAGCGTTCGAGCTCCTCGGTGAGGATCTCCTCCCACCGGGACGCGAGGCTTTCCCCGTCGTTCCCAAGGATCTGGGGTTCCACCACACTGAAGACATCGATGATGAGCCCGCCCAGTTCCAGCCGGATTCTGGGTACGGTCTCAAAACCGAGCTCGGCTCCCTCGGCGCGGTTGGTCAGCAGGGGGGGGTGTTCCAGGTCGGGGAGGTACTCGGCCAGGAATTCCGCCGAAAAGGCCAGGTCGCGATATCCGAGGGCCACGAAGCTGTAACCCATCTGTTCCATCTCGTCGGAGATGAAACGTGCCTGCCGTCGACCCAGTTCTGTCATCGGTCTGCCACCGGCGGTTTCGAAGATATTGCCAAGGTCGAAGAGGATGGCCGGCAGATCCTCTTCGCGACGCTCCTCGATGGCATACATCCGCCGGTCGAGGCCGCCCAGGAGACCACCGGTGCAGTCGCACGGATCGATGTATCCGAGGGTATTCCCGGTAAATATGAACCGGGAGCGGATCCGCTGCTGCTGGTCGGAAGGATCGGCAGACCAGCCGACCAGGAAGGTCATCGCGACCAGCGCGATGGAGATCGGGAACAGGCCGATCCGGGTCCGTCTCATCTGTCGGTCCGATCTGTCACTGCGGGTCACCTCGTGACGGGCGAACAAATTTTTATCTGTCATGGTTCCCTGCCATCCCGTTGCTACCCAACCCATAATGATACCCCATTGTTGTATACGCTTATACTACAGTGAGAGTTCGACAGCCTCAAGCGGGAGCCGGCCGGCCCGGCTTCTCCGGGTTGTGGAGGATCGTCTCATCCGCTACGATCACCATCGCCCTGAAACGGCCCGGGAGGACGCATGACAGACGGTTCAGGAAAGGGAAAGAAGAGGTTCTGGGGCAGGTTTGCCCTCGTGAGCTTCGCCCTTTTCGTCATCTTCAGCGTCTTCTCCTATATCAATACCGCGGCCCACCCCGGACTGCGTTCCGGTCGCCCTCTCCCCGATATCGCCGGTTTAACAGTTGCGGGTGATGACCTCTCCCTGGCTGAGGCGGCCCGGGGACGCCGGATGATCATGATCGTCAGTCCCACCTGCGATATCTGCGCGGGTGATATGATGACGATGGTCGAGGCGTTCGAGTCCGGTTCGATGGAGGAGTTCGAGCGTCCGGAGGAAGTTCTCTGGATGATCCTCAGCTCTGATGGCATGCCCCGGGCGGTGTTCATGGACGCCTATCGACGGGGCATCCAGCTGGGGATCGGGATCGTCAGAGTTCCCTCTGAAGCGGGCCGGGAGCTGAGTATCACGCGGGTGCCGGTGATGGTCAGTCTCAATCAGGGCGGCACGATCGCTTCGATCAGTTATCCCCGGGAGACATCTCCGCGGTAGGATGCCAGCGCGGACCGCAGCCGGTGGCTTACTCCGACAGGCTCCTGGAGACCGAAGTCGTCTCCACCACCTCTCCATCCTCCAGATAGCGCCAGAGCGAGAAGAGGAAGATCGCTGCGGCCGCGTTCTGCCCCGCCGCCAGCCAGCTGATGTCACGCGGCAGGAAGGGGAGACAGCCGCAGTCCCCGCCGCCGCCGCTGAGTGTCTCGAGCGCCAGCATCACCCCGGTAGCGGCCAGAAAGGCCGAGGCGGAGGGGAGACCGAATCGTCGCCAGGTCGGGGTGAGGATCAATGTCACCGACATGAACGCTTCCACCGCGAGGCTGCCCGCGGCGGGCAGAGCGGGGGGGAGCCAGCTGATGATGGTGTAGACAGTCATTGCCTCGCGGGTTGCCTCCCAGTCGGAGACCTTGGCGACCACACCCGCGAAGAAGAGGAGCCCGAGGAGAAGAGCGACCACCCGGGCCGCCCTCTCCGGGAGCTGAGTGCCTCCGTTTTCCATATCGTCCTCCCTGTCAGTCTGCCGGGCAGACCACGGGGGGCAGGTCCTTCATCGTCACGAATCCGGGGGGCGCTTCCACGACCCGCCGGGCGGCGTTCACCGTCACCGCGGCGGTACCGATATCACCATGCATGCCGCCCTTGAGTATGACTTCCATGTTGGGAGTGCCGGTGACGTAGACGGCGTCGTAAGGATCAGGGGCGCCGATGTATGCCTGGAACTCCAGGTTGATGACTTCGCGGCCCTCGATCAAGCCCCGTCCGATCTGCTTCACGCCGGCCGCCTGGCCCGCCTCCACGGACATGAGTGGACTCGATACCGGCTCCTCGGCCATGACCGGCTCGATCGACTCCTGGATGTCATCGAGTTCCCAGCCGAGGGCGCCCGCGATCATGGCGACCGACTCGGGGAGGCCGACGTGACGCAGGGTGCCCTCGTCGACCAGTTGCTGGAACTCATCAGGAGTCCTCGAAGCTCCGATCTTCACCTGGAAGGGGAGACGGCGCGGAGAGGCGTCCTGGATGCGGACACCCCTGACGTGCCGGATATCCTGACACGGCGCGGTCATCGCCAGCGGCCAGAGGTCCATGAGGAACCCCGGATTGATCCCTGTCCCGAGGACCGTGACACCCCCTTCACGGGCGATCGAGTCGAGTTTCCCGGTGAGATCGGGTTCGGTGAGCCAGGGGAAGGAGAGCTCCTCGCAGGTCGAGACGATGTTCACACCCGCGCCGATAATTCCCTCCAGCTGCCCGAAGATGCCGGGGAAGGAGGAGCCGGTGGTGTGGAAGACGATGTCGGGACTCGTGGCGGCGAAGAGGGCTACGGCGTCGTCACTCACGATGACGCCCAGATCCTCACCGTCCTCGCGGAGGGCGCCCAGGTCCCGGCCGACCTTCTCCGGGTCGACATCGAGAGCCCCGACGAGTTCGATGTCACCGCGACGGGCAGCAAGTGAGCCGACCGCGACTCCGATCGGTCCGCAGCCGTACTGTATCGCGCGAATGATGTCAGCCATCGATGTTCCTCCTTGTGTGCCCTGAGCTGGAACCCTGGAATCCGATCCTCCTGCAAGGCACCAATCTAACAGATCGTCCCGCCGGTATAAAGAAGAGGAACCGCTGAAATAGAAGAGGAACTCCCGCTCAGTGTAGCCTCCGATGCGGCGAACACGTACTTTGGAGTACAGATGACATATGACCAGATCGGAAAGGGTGGAACATGGAACTCACGCCGGGTACGAAGGTCCTCGACCTCGTCAAAAACCACGGATTCATACTCGAATTTCTGGCCGAATACGCGCCGGAGTTCGAGAAACTGAAGAACCCGATCCTGCAGAAGACGATGGGACGGTTCGCGACCATGCAGATGGCCGCCTCCATGGCCGGGGTTCCCCTTGAAAAACTGCTGGCCGATGTCGCCCGTGAGATCACTGAACAGACGGGTGAAGAAGTTTTGGTCGAAGGGGAGGCGGGTCCGCTGCTCGACCCGGAACGGATCGATAATCTCAAGGGGATCATCAGGGAACTGCACGATGGAGCCCCGCCGGAAGACCTGAAATCACGATTCGCCGATCTGCTCCAGGATGTCAGTCCGACCGAGATCGCGCGGATGGAGCAGCAGCTGATCGCCGAGGGCCTGCCTACTGACGACGTGAAGAACCTCTGCGACGTGCATGTGCAGGTCTTCATGGACTCACTCGAGAAACAGGAGCAGGTAGAGGCGCCGCCGGGACACCCGATCCACACTTTCCAGGCCGAGAACGAGGCCTTCCGGGAGATCGCGACAGGGTTGGGTGAACAGCTCGACCGGCTGGGAGAGCCCCCTTCGCAGGAGGTCCTGGAAAGCGCCAGGGACGCGATTTCCGGTATCCTCGAGGTCCTGTCACAGATCGACATCCATTATCTGCGGAAGGAGAACCAGCTCTTCCCCTTCCTCGAGAAGCACGGTGTCGCCGGTCCCTCCCAGGTAATGTGGGCGATCCATGATGATGTGCGCGCGCTGCTGAAGGAGACCCGCGCCGCGCTCGATGGCGGTGACGCGTACGGGCTGATGAGTTCGGGCCGCACGCTGGTCCAGACGATCGTGGACATGATCTACAAGGAGGAGAACATCCTCTTTCCGATGTCGCTCGACACCCTGAAGCCCG
>JALGWK010000498.1 GCA_025774205.1 bacterium | reverse complement strand
TCCAGTTCTTCCTCCCAGCCCTTCTCCCGGTAGTAGTCCTTCACCATCCGCTTGAGGTCGATCGTCACCCCCTTCGAGGGACCATCGGGGATGGGGTTCTCCAGGAACCGCTTAGGCAGGGTGTCGTCGGCGGTGGTCAGGCCTTCACGGAGATTGAAGTCCCGTTCCGTCTGACTCGTCAGGGAGCAGGCATCCCAGATCTCTTCGGAGGTGATCTCCCGGCCGAACATGCCTGAATAGGCTTCACCTCGAAGTCGACCACGTCCATGCAGTTGGAGATGTTCTTGCAGATGGTCATGCTGTCGGAGAGGATCCCCAGGTGCTCGGCGTAATTGACCAGGGCGCCTTTCCCCTCCTCGTTCAGACGATGGGCCGCTGCCCGGTTACCCACCCGCTTCAGCGCCAGTTCCTCGTCCCCGGTGAGTTCGATCATCGGTTCTCCGCGGTAGTGATCTCCACCGCGGGAGTTGACGGCGTTCATCAGCGCGTACCCCTTGATGCCCCTGGGATCGGCCGAGAAGAGTTCCAGACCCTTCACTTCGGCGGTGAGGGCCACCGCGTCCGTTCACGCCATCGGCGAGCAGATCCCCGATACCCTCCCGGCGCGCTATCATCTCGGGCAGCCTGAGCAGGGCGTCGGCGGATCCCCAGGAGAGGTCGATGCCGTCGACGTCGCTGTCACTGATCACCCCCTCATGGCGGCATTCCATGAGCCAGGCGATGACCTCGCCGGCGGTGATGCAGTCGAGTCCCAGACGGTTGACGGTGTTCGACACACCGACCGCGAGTTCCAGGTCGGGGTTGCCGCACTTGACTGTGTAGGCCGCCTGCGCCTCGTACTCCGGTCCTTCACCCTCGCTGTAGCGGGTGAGGTTGTACCGTGAGCAGTGGACGTTGCAGTTGTAGCACGACTTGGCTTTGACGACGTGCTCCCGTCGCAGCGCTTCACCGTTGACCTGGTCGAGCTCTTTGAACTCGGCGCTCCGGTAGTGGTAGGCGGGCAGGACCCCCATCTCCGCCAGCCGGTCCATGATCATGGTCGTGCCGTAGAGTCGTCTCGGTCCGAACTCGCGGTGGTTTTCGAGATCGGTCTGCAGCTGACGGCACGCCCCGGCGAACCGGTCGGGATCGACCGGTCTGACCGGCTGGTCACCACGAACGGCGATCGCCTTGAGCTTCTTAGAGCCCATGACCGCTCCCATGCCGGTCCGGCCGGCGGCTCGCGCCAGGTTGCATGAGATGATCGAATACCGGACCAGATTCTCACCGGCCGGTCCGATGGCGGCCACCTGCAGGTCGGGATCGGCCAGCTCCTCCTGAAGGGCTTCAGTGGTCTCCGTGATGTCCCTGCCGACGAGATGACCGGCATCACGGATCTCCACCCGGTCGTTCTCGATGAAGAGGTAGACCCACCGGTCGGACGCGCCGGTGAAGACGAGCTGATCGTGCCCGGACCAGCGCAGTTCCGGCGCGAAGAATCCGCGTGCCCCCGAGTCCCCCAGGAAACCGGTCAGCGGGCTTCTGGCGCTGGCGATGAAACGGCAGGTGGCGATCATTTGTGAGCCGGCGAGCGGTCCGGTCGCGAGGCAGAGGATGTTGTCGGGACCGAGCGGATCGGTGCCCGGTTCCAGTTCACGCAGCAGGGTCATGCTGTTCCAGGTCCTGGCGCCGATCCCGTTCTCGGGCGTCAGTTCCCGGCTTATCTTTCCGGTGGTCAGGTCGACTCTGAGCTGGTTCCCCTGGCAGATGTTCATGAGTCGACCCTCCTGCCGCTCAGCCATTCCCGGCGGACCTCTTCGGTCTCGGCCCGGACGTAGGTGACCCGCTTCCGGGCCGGACTTCCCTCTGACTGCTGCCAGGCCCTCAGGGAGACATCATTCGTCTCCCGGGATGAAAGCGCTCCACTCGGGCAGGCCTGCACGCACGAAATCTCGCCGTCGCAGAGGTCACAGAAGAGGGGCAGCTCGTCGTGGAATCCGACCGCGCCGATGGGGCAGGCATCGACGCAAACCTCGCATGCGTCACAAATATCGGCATCGACGACGATGGTGCCGTTCTCAGCGACAGAGAGCGCTTCAACGGGACAGATCAGACACGACTTCTCGATGCAGCTGAGACAGGCGACCGACATGTCGATGCC
>JALGWK010000128.1:5889-6750 GCA_025774205.1 bacterium | reverse complement strand
TCGATGGTGCCCGAGGCCGGATTTGAACCGGCACGGGATTTCTCCCACTGCCCCCTCAAGACAGCGTGTCTACCAAATTCCACCACTCGGGCTGGATGTCGCGGGTCGTGTCACCCGGGTTTCAATTCACTCCACTCGTATCGGGCAGAGCCGTGCCGCCGGGATCAGGCGCCACCGGTGATGTACCGGGCAGAAGCGGCAATCCCGTCTGCGGGATCGCCAGCTGCCGTTGGGCGTCACGGGCCGCGTCCTGCTGCAGAAGGCTGGCAGTGGTCGTCCTCTGCTGGTACGAGAACGTAAGGATGACGGCCAGCACAAGAAAACCGGTTCCCAGCCAGGTTGTCGCCTTGCTGAGAAAATCGGCGGCTCCCCGGCCGCCGAAGATGGCGGTACCCATCTGTCCACCGCTGCCGCCGAACGCGCCGCCGAGTCCCTGCCCCTTGGAGTCCTGGAGCAGTACCACAACCATCAGCAGGGCCGCGTCGAGAATAAACATGAACAACAGAATCGAGTAGATCATCAGTTACCAGTGTCTCCAGTGACGAACCGCGGCATTGTCAGGCTTAACACTTCCTCCGTATTGGATTCTCATGGCTCCGGCCAGATCAGCCCCGAAGATCTGTGTCAACTTGGCCCGGATAAAGGCGTGCACTTCCTGCGCCTGTTCCGGGGAGGCCGTCTTCCCGGTACCGATCGCCCAGATCGGTTCATACGCGATGACCAGATCCTCACCACGTGTGATCTCGACTCCCTCCAGTCCTCCTTCGAGCTGACCGGCTACGATCGTCTCGGTCGTGCCCGACTCACGCTCCTCAAGGGTCTCCCCGACACACAGGATGGGGATCAAACCACTTGCGAGCG
>JALGWK010000128.1:0-5878 GCA_025774205.1 bacterium | reverse complement strand
TAAAGTACTGCCGTCGCTCGGAATGGCCAACAATAACGTGACTGACGCCAACATCCTTCAGCATGTTCAGTGAGATCTCGCCGGTGAAGGCCCCCTTCTCCGCGTGGTACATGTTCTGGGCTCCCAGCTTGATGCCGGTCCCCTCGAGCACCTTCTCCACCCTTCCGAGCGCCGTGAACGGCGGGCAGAGCACGATGTCGGTCTTGAAGATATCGGAGACCATCGGTACGAGCGATCGGGCCAGGGCCGCCGCTTCTTCCCGCGAGGTGTGCATCTTCCAGTTACCGGCGATGATATATCTGCGCATTATTAGTCCTTATTAGATGTTATTGCTCTTTATCAGTCAATACTGATACTCCGGGAAGCTCGTTACCCTCCAGAAACTCAAGACTTGCCCCGCCACCCGTGGATACATGACTGATCTTGTCGGTCATCCCGATCCTGGCGATCGCGGCGGCCGAGTCTCCACCGCCGATGATACTGACGGCCCCCCGGTCGGTCTCTTCGGCAATCATATGGGCAACCCCGGTGGTCCCTTCATCAAACGGAGGGATCTCGAAGACACCCACGGGTCCGTTCCAGACGATCGTCTGCGCTCCGGTGAGGAGTTCCTGCCACTGGTCGAGTGTCTGCCGGCCGATATCGTAGCCTGCCATATCCCCCGGAATGGCATCGGCGGGCACCGTCTGCGTCTCCTGGCCCGGTTCCAGCTTCGCGGCCACAACCGCGTCGAGCGGCAGGTGAAGCGGAGCCCCTTCTCCCCTGGCCGCGGCCTCGAGCAGGTTACCCGCCATTTCGATGCGTTCCTCATCCACCAGGCTCTTGCCGATCCTGGCCTCACGTGCTGCCAGAAAGGTGAAGGCCATGCCACCCCCGATGAGAATGTGATCCACTTTCCAGCGGAGGGCGGCGATCACGTCGATCTTTCCGCTGATCTTCGCTCCCCCCAGGATCGCCACGAACGGTCGGGCTGGATCGGCCAGAGCGTTGCCGAGGTACTCCAGCTCACGAGCCATCAGGTACCCCGCCACGCACCGTTCGAACTGCCTGGTGACACCGGCGGTAGAGGCATGCGCGCGATGCGCCGACCCGAAGGCGTCATTCACATAGACCTCACCAAGGCCGGACAGCGCTTCGGAGAACGCCGTATCGTTCGCCTCTTCACCCGGATCGAACCGCAGGTTCTCCAGCAGCAGAACTTCACCGTCGTCCAGGGCCTCCACGGCAGCCACCGCGCGCTCCCCGTGGATATCCTCCACGAAGGCGACCGGAGAGCCGAGGAGTTCCTCGAGCCTGCCGGCGACAGGCTGGAGACTCATCGCGGTGACGCGTTCGCCTTTCGGCCTCCCCAGGTGGCTCATCAGGATGACGCGCGCTCCCCGATCGAGCAGGGAGCGGATCGTGGGCAGCGAGGCATTGATACGCGTATCGTCAGCAACCGCACCATCCTTGAGCGGAACATTGAAATCCACCCGCATCAGGACGCGACGACCGCCGACCTCGATATCATCAATCGTGAGTTTGTTGAACGCCATCAGTCCACCACCGTTTCAGGTCACCCGGCGATCAGGCCGACCAGATCGACCACCCGGTTGCTGTAACCCCACTCGTTATCGTACCAGCCGAGGATCTTCACGAGGTTCCCGCCGATGACCATGGTGGCGAGGCTGTCGAAGATGCAGGAGTGCGGGTTGCCGACGATGTCACTCGAGACGAGCGGCTCATCGGAGTACTCCAGGTACCCGTTCAGTCCGCCGTCGGCAGCGGCCTTGAAGGCGGCGTTCACGCTCTCGATGGTGACGTCCTCACCGAGGGTCGCGACCAGGTCCACGATCGATCCCGCAGGTACCGGGACCCTGAGGGAAAGACCGTCGAGCTTGCCGTCGAGATCAGGAATGATTTTGCCGACTGACCGCGCGGCTCCGGTCGTGGTCGGGATCATGTTGATGGCTGCGGCCCGCGCCCGGCGGAGATCGGAGTGGACCAGGTCGAGGATCCGCTGGTCATTGGTATAAGCGTGGATCGTATTCATCACGCCGTGCTGAATCCCGAAGGCATCGTGCAGCACCTTCGCCATCGGCGCGACGCAGTTCGTCGTGCAGGAGGCGTTCGAGACGGTTTTCACATCGGGAGTCAGTACATCATCATTCACTCCCAGCACCACCATTGCGTCCAGATCGCCCTTCGGAGGCACGGTCAGCACGACCTTCGACGCGCCGGCATCGAGGTGTTTCTGGATTTCTTCCGGCTTCCGGAAGATCCCGGTCGCCTCGACGACGACATCGACTCCCAGGTCACCCCACGGCAGGGCGCCGGGATCGCGCTCACTCAGAACCTTCACCGGTGAGCCATTGATGAGGAAGCCCTCATCGGTGGATTCGATCGAGCCCTGGAAACGACCGTGGACCGAGTCGTACTTGAGCAGGTGTGCCATGGTGGCAGGATCACTGATGTCGTTGACAGCCACGAACTCATATCCGTCGCGTCCGCAGCCTGCCCGGAAAACCAGTCTTCCGATGCGTCCGAATCCGTTGATGCCGATACGAATACTCATTCCCGTTACTCCTTGGGCTGCCGGGACTCGATCCCCCGGCTCGTATGTGAATGGATGAGGGGTGATGCAGGGGTAGTATAAATGCAGCGCCTTCTACTCAGAAGGCCGATTTATGATTCTCCCCAGGGAACCACGGGTCCCAGTGGCACTACCCGGTCCGGGCCGCGGTCAGACAGAGTACGCCAGCCGGAGAGGCATGCTGCAGCGCCCGGACGGCCGCGGCCAGGGTGGCTCCGGTCGTCACCACGTCATCGATGAGAATGATGCGCTGACCGGTGATCCGGGCGGCGTCATGACCTGGCGAAAAAGCGTCGTGGAGGATCTCGAGCCGGCGCTCCCGCGACTCCATCTTCTGGGGCGGTGTCGATCGGATCCGCCTGAGACCCCGCCTCGTCACCGGCACACCGATCATCCCGCCGACCGAGCTGGCCAGCCGGAACGCCTGGTCGAAACCCCGTTCTCTGCGTCGGGACGGATGGAGCGGCACCGGAACGATCAGCCGCGGGTAATCTATCAGTCCGGCCTCCCGGAGCGCGGTCACCATGCCGCCTGCCAGGTGGTCGAAGAGCCGCGGCTGGTTCTTCGCTTTCGCCACCGGGATGATCCGATCGAGGGGGTTGGCATAGTCCCAGGCCGACAGGACCGGCAGGTCGAGGACCCTCACCACCTCCGGCGGCAGCCGCAGGCCGGCAAGTCTGGAGAGACAGATCTGACAGACGAGAGATCCCGTCATGAGATCCTCATCCCGCATGAATTCTTCACAGGCCGGACATTCCCGGGGGAAGAAGAGGTCCAGGAGATCAGTGAGGATGGGAACGCGCATGCCCGCTTCCCGGGGGCGTGTGTTAAACCGCTATCGATCACACCGGTCGCAATCGATCACACAGATCGCGATTACATCGAGGGGCCGGGGAGCCTGACGTCACCTTCCCGGGTCGTGACACCCGCGCCATCCATGTACTCCAGGATAGGGATCACGTATTTCCGGGTCAGACCGCTGGTCAGATCCCTGAATTCAGGGACGGAGAGCGATTCATGGTCTTCGAAGTGCTGTTTCAACAGAGAGATCAGTTTCTGATGCCCCTTCGCGCTCTGGAAGAATCCGCCCGGATACCTGATCAATCGTTCCTGGTGGATGAGGGCATCGATCAGTTCACCGGTATCACTTCCCGATATCCCTGCTTTCGACATGGCCGCCGCGACGAGTTCCTCGAGTTCGGACTGGTTGAGGGGAGTGATGTCGCGGGCCTCCGAAGTCGTGGTGATCTCCGACAGAGCCTCCCCGAAGGAGCCCTCGAAGGTGACTTTGAAGCCGTTCAGCCGCCAGAATGGTGGATCCCTCTCGATGAGTCCGTCACCTTCGGCCTGTGACAGAATCACTTCGAGGACCGTTCCCCCGGCAGGTAGCCTGAGATTCGAAGCGATCTCCTCCGACGAGAGGCCGCGTTTGAGGGGATGCGCGGCATGCTGGGCTTCGAGGTCGCCGGAAACCTGTCCGACCGCCTGATCGATCCGGTCACCGTCAACGATTCGATCCGCGAGAACACGCCAGGCCTGATCTTCTGCCTCCTCACGCAGCTGCTCCAGGCTCAATGACGCGCGCCTGACCGCCTCTTTCAGTGCCACCCCGGGGAGACCCGCGTCAGAGACCATCGATGAGACGATCTCGAGAGGATCACCCTGGGCACGGACTTCGAGCCGCTTGAGGGCGCCCTCATCACTCCGACGATGCCGGGTGGGATTGATATCGAGGATGGTCGCGCCAGCGATAGTTCGCATGGGGCTGTACTGACGGATGAGGATCCGGTCTCCCACCACCGCTACCAGCGGTTCCTCCAGGTGGAGCTGGGCGAATCCCTCATCACCCGGCAGGAAGGCATCGATTCCCAGGAGGCGCAGCCGCCCGAAGGTCTCCTTCGTCCCGTGATGGATCCTCACCCGCTGGTTGTGCTTCAGCGGACCGGGAGCGCTCTTCAGGTAATCGATCTGGAGATCGACCGTCCTGGTTGGCTGGATGCTCTTCGGCGAGACCAGCCAGGAACCGGGAATTGCCTCACTTACCGGGACCGAGTGGATCGCCACGGCAGTCCGGGTTCCGGGGGCCGTCTGCTTGGCTGATTCGCCGTGCTGCTGTATTTCGCGTACCCGGGTTGAGATGCCGGATGGCTGGATCTCGAGCGGATCGCCCACCTTCACACCACCGGTCCAAACACTGCCGGTGACAACGGTACCGATCCCCTTGATCGAGAATGACCGGTCGATCGGGAGTCGGAAACCGGCTCCGGTGGTCCGCTCGGGGATCATCGAGAGTAGCGCTTCGAGTTCGCCCCGCAACGTATCGAGTCCCTCGCCCGAGATGGCCGAGACCGGCACGATCGGTGCACCGGCCAGGAAGGTTCCGGCGACGAGGTCCTTGACCTCCTCGGTGACCAGTTCAACCAGTTCGTGATCCTCGACCAGGTCGACCTTGGTCAGCGCGATCACACCGTGCTCGACCCCCAGCAGGGTGAGAATATCCAGGTGCTCGAGGGTCTGCGGTTTCACGCTCTCGTCGGCGGCGATCACAAAGAGGGCAACATCCACACCCGTCGCCCCGGCCACCATCGTCTTGATGAAGCGTTCATGGCCCGGTACGTCGATGATCCCTACCTGGGCGTCAAGTTCGCTCATCGGCTGGTAGGCAGCAAATCCGAGGACGATACTGATCCCCCGGTCGTGTTCTTCCTCAAGGCGATCGGTGTCGACACCGGTGAGGGCGCCGATCAGCGCGGTCTTGCCGTGATCCACGTGACCGGCGGTACCGATAAGGAGATGCTTCGACTTACCGTCCATGATCGTGTGATTGTACTGTAAACCGGCTGTTGATGCGTGCGGCTGGGGATCGTACTGCGCCACGATACGGGTTCCGTTCAGTCGGAGGACGATCTGCGATTCGTTGGAGATCCCGGTGGCGTTGTCGTCGAGTTCGAACTGTATCCGGGGCCGGCCACTGGTAAGGACGGCTCCATCCCGCGGCGAAAGGAGCCTGAGTTCAGGCCGGGTTGTATCAGCCAGAACCGCAAAAGGCCCGAGGCCGCCGATCCCCCCCCGGACAAGGTCGCCATCGAGTTCACCGCCGAGGTAGAACCAGCGATGGTTGTTCTCACTCGAATCGCCATTGCCGTTATGGGTATAGAAGCCGACCTGTTCGGGACGGACAAAGTCCGGCAACTCCCACGCCGGCATGGTCAGGGAACCGTTCCGCCGGAACAGGATGTCCTGCGGTCCGAGATAACAGACCCGGCTGAGTGGTATGAGTCCCTGATCGACCGTATTCATCGCCGC
>JALGWK010000127.1 GCA_025774205.1 bacterium | reverse complement strand
GTCATGTGCGTGAACGGGTCCCTTAAATGAGTAAGGCGCACCCTATCGGTGCGCCGGCCAGAAACAACAAACTATTGGTCGGACTGAAAAGGTGTCAAGATGTTCCTGATCCGCGGCCTGAAGCCCGCGGTATGCAAGGGAGTGGATAACCTGTCTGATTATCGATTACTTTGAGGTTCAGATTCCTCAAAGGACGTGCGCGAGACACCACCGCTATCAATCTACCGAGGCGCGGGAGGCATGATGGACCAGTTGGCACTGCATGGAGGCACACCGGTTCGGTCCGAAATCCTTCCCTATGGACGGCAATGGATCGACGAAGAGGATATCCAGGCCGTCATTGAGGTCCTCAGATCGGACTGGCTGACAACCGGCCCGTCGGTAGCGCGATTCGAGGAGGCGTTCGCCTCTCTCTGTCAAACCCCGCATGCGATCGCCGTCAGCAGCGGGACCGCGGCCCTGCATACCGCAATGTTCGCCGCGGGCGCCGGTGAAGGTGATGAGGTGATCGTGCCGACCATGACGTTCGCGGCCACCGCGAACTGCGCTCTCTACCAGGGGGCTTCGCCCGTATTCGCCGACGTCGATCCCGCTACCCTGTTGATCGATCCGGACAGCGTCGAGAATCTGATTACCAACCGTACGCGTGCAGTCATTACCGTCGATTACACTGGACATCCCTGCGATTATGACCGATTCCGGAGCATCTGCGACCAGCATGACCTCATCCTCATCGATGACGCTTCACATTCGGTCGGTGCGCTCTACAGGGGGCGTCCGACCGGGAGCCTGGCGGATCTCAGCACCTTCAGTTTCCACCCGGTGAAGCACATCACCGGTGGTGAAGGCGGGATGATAACGACCGACCGGGACGATTATGCCGAAGCCATGAAGAAGTTCCGGAACCACAACATCGATTCGGTTTTCCAGCAGCGCGCCCGGGAGGGCACCTGGTATTACGAGGTCGTCGATCTCGGGTTCAACTACCGGTTCACGGATATCCAGAGCGCTCTCGCGTCCAGCCAGTTGACCCGTCTGCCAGCCTGGCTGAAGCGCCGGCGCGAGATAGCGGAGACCTATACCGAAGCCTTCCGGGAACTGGACGCGGTACACCCGTTGACGGTCTCTCCCGAGGTGGAGCACGCCTGGCATCTCTTCGTCATCAGACTCGATCTGGATCGGCTTACGGTCGATCGGGGAGAGGTGTTCCGGGCTCTCAGAGCCGAAGGGATAGGAGTGAACGTGCACTACATCCCGGTCCACCTGCACCCCTATTACCGTGAACGCCTCGGTACGGCCCCCGGCCTCTGCCCCATCGCCGAGGAGGCGTATGAAAGGATCCTCAGCCTGCCGCTCTATCCGAAAATGTCCGACCGGGATATCGAGGATGTTGTCACCGCCGTCGCGAAAGTCACTGCTGCGTTCAGGCGATGAAGAGGGGCGCGATCATCCAGGCGAGGATGGGCAGTTCCCGCCTCCCCGGCAAAGTGCTGGCCGATCTCGCCGGTGAACCAACCCTCACCCGGGTGGTCAACCGCACCCGGAGAGCCGAAACGCTGGACACCGTTATCGTGGCGACCACCACTGAACCGGGGGACGATCCCCTGGTCGACCTCTGCGCCGCTTCCGGAACGGCCTGTTTCCGGGGGAGCGAAGCGGATGTTCTCGATCGGTACTACCAGACCGCGCTTGAACACGAACTCGACCTGGTTGTTCGCATCACTTCCGACTGTCCGCTGATCGAACCAGCCATTATCGATCTCGTCGTATTACGGTATCTCGAACAGGCCGATGCCTTCGATTACGTCAGCAACATCGTCCCCGACCGCACCTTTCCCCGCGGACTCGACACGGAGGTGATGTCGATCGAGGCCCTCAGCCGAGCCTGGCAGGAGGGTCCCGAGCCGTTTTATCGCGAACATGTGACACCCTGGATCTACCGCGACCAGGGCGGTTTCCGCATCCACTGTGTGCGGAACGACATCGACCTCTCACACCATCGCTGGACCCTCGACACCCCCGGGGATCTGGCCCTCCTTCAACGCATCTACGACCATTTCAGGCGGGATGATTTCAGCTGGAACGAGGTCCTGACCCTGCTGGGCGAGAATGAGGATTGGCTGGCACTGAACCGCGACGCCTGACCTCGCTGAACTCTCAGGTCAGATCTCCGAGCCGGCCCTCTCTTCCTCTGAGACCGTGCCAGACACCTCTGAGCAGATTCCGCACCTTGGCCATCCGGTCGCGTTCGAACAGCATGATCAGGATCACCGACTTCACGATCTTCCACCCTTTTACCACCACCCAGCCCGGCTCGGATGTGAGGTACTCGCGGGCCACCAGTACGACGTTCCGGCCCATGTAGTACCGGCGCTCGGGTGAGTGATTGGAGGTCTCGATCGTCCTGAAGAACGCCCGGTGTTCATTCCGGACACCGATGGCGTGCCTCATCAGCGGGGCTCGGCTCATGATCACATGGAATCCGAGCCGTCGGGCCCGGAAGGAGTATTCATCATCCACGTGGTCTATGAAGAGGGCGTCCCGGAACGGTCCGACCTCTGTGTGGCGATCAAGAGGTATCAGGCTGCCTGAAGTGATGACCGATCGTCTCTCGACCCAGGGCGGTTCCGGGCCGGGAAAGGTGAATTCGGGGTGCTCCCGATCGAGACGGTAGTAGTTCGAGCCGATGATGGCGAGGTTCTCCCGATCGGGGAAGCGGTCGAAGATGGCGGCCAGGGAGACGACCATGTCATCGTCCGGTTCGCTGTCGTGATCGAAGAGCACGACCCAGTCGAAGCCGAGTTCTCCCGCCCTTCCGACGCCCTGGTTCAGGGCCGTGGCAATGCCGTCATTCTCCCCGTTGAGGATCAGGTGAATCCCGGGCCGGGAGCGAATTCCCTCCAGCATCCTGACCGTCGCCGGCGCTGATCCGTTGTCGACGATGACGATGGCGGCCACCTGCCTGAGGATGCTCACGACGCGATCGATGAGGGCATCATCGGGATCTCGCGTGACGATCACGGCGCAGATCGTTTCTGGTCGGGGAGGGCTCATGATCATTCCGGCCGATTCAGGCGAGGTGCTCCCATGAAAGCGGAGTGCCCCGACTGATGTCCACCGACGCTTCGCGGCCGATGATCTCATCCAGGTGGCGGGTGTGGAGCCCGATCCCCGGTCGGATCGAGCGGACGTTCTCGCCGGTGAAGGACTCCCCTGCCGCCATGTCCGCGACCACGAAGAGAGAACGGCGGAAGATCCGGGATGCTTCCTCTCCCTCTCCCGGTCCGTAGGTGACCGATCCGAGGGCCTGCTCCACGAGGCGGACCCGCTCGACCATCTCCCGGAATTCCTCCGGTTCGAGTGAGAAACCGCTGTCAGGCCCGCCGGCGGACCGATCGAGGGTGAAGTGCTTCTCGATCACGCGCGCTCCCAGCGCCACCGCGGTGAGGGGAACCTCGATATCGAGAGTGTGATCGGAAAGACCGACCTCGACCTGAAAACGCTCCGCCAGGTCCGGGATCGCCCTGAGATTCATCATCTCCGGAGAGGCCGGATAGGCGCTGGTACACTTCAGGAGGCAGATCTGACCACAGCCTCCCTCACGGGCCGTATCGACCGCCTCCTCGATCTCTTCGATGGTCGCCATACCGGTCGAAATGATCAACGGCTTCCCCGTCGCGGCAACCGCGCGGATCAGGGGAATGTCCACGATCTCGAAGGAGGCGATCTTGAAGCACGGCACTCCCATTCTCTCGAGGAAGTCGACGGCAGTTTGATCGAAGGGGGTCGAGAAAAGATCGATACCTGCCTCGTTGGCGACCTCTTTCAGCTTCGGTTGCCACTCCCAGGGAGTCCATGCTTCGCCGTACAGTTCGTACAGGGTCTTCCCGGCCCACACCGTACCTTCCCCGATCCGGAAGGATTCGTTGTCGCAGTCGATCGTGAGCGTATCGGGAGTATAGGTCTGCAGTTTGACGGCATCCGCTCCGACCTCCGCGGCGACCCGGACCATCTCGACCGCCAGGTCGAAATCGTGATTGTGGTTCCCGGACAGTTCGGCGATGAGCAGAGCCGGTAGATCGGGGCCGATTGAGTGTCGACCGATCTTCATCTCCATCATTCCTCCTCACCGTACTCGAGTTCGAGCCGAAGATGCACCCTGCGCCCTTCCGATTCGAAGTATGCCCCTGAGTAGGGTGGGAATGTCCTGGCCCGGATCAGATCGATGAGTTCCCGAGCGGTGCAGGTCTGGTCAAGATCGATCCGGTCGAGGGGAGCCAGGTCACTGACACGATGTGAAGTGCCCGCCCCGGACTCCTGTGGTTGAGGAGCTATGGTACCATCCATGACAGCCGGCCACGTCCGTATGAACAGATCAACACAGACCTGTTCGAGCTTGTGGTAAAGTGTCTGGCCGGTGTCGACCGGTTCCACTTCGACCTGCTCCCGGGCCAGGATGTCTCCGGTATCCACTCCGCTGTCGATGAAATGGATGGTCGCCCCCGCCGGGGTGCTTTCGACGATGCTCCACACGTTCGGGTGTACCCCCCGGTTATACGGGAGAAAGGAGGGATGGAGGTTGATACAGCCCCGGGGGAAGATATCGAGAAAGGTGGGACGGAGGATGAATCCGAGGAAGACGGAGACTCCCATATCGGGGGCCAGCGCCCGCACCTGTTCGATGATGCCGGGATCATCCAGGTTCGAACCGTCGAACACCCGCTCCTCGGGCAGATCGGCCGATCCCAGTATCTCCGCGCCGTACTTGCTCATGCCATCCGGATGGATCGCCAGGCCGACGATCTCCGCGTCCTGATCCCGCAGCCACTGCAGCGTCTGCCAGCCGACCCAGTTGTTGCCCATGAAGAAAATCTTCATCTCATCCTCTCTCCATCACCCCGCGTATCGCCTCAATGGCTCGCGATGCTCCCTGTCCGTCTACCAGGGCCTGTCCCTTCCGACTCATTTCACCCCGACGGTCCGGGGAGGCCAGGAGGGCATCGATCGCGGTAGCGACCTTCCCCTCACTCAGCCCGGCCTCTCCACCCAGGTTCAGAAGAATCCCGGCAGCATCCAGCTCCTCGGCAATCAGACGCTGGTTCTCCGCCCGGATGATGGTCAGACCCGGGACCCCCATGAACGCCAGTTCCCAGCAGGTGCTGCCGCCACCTGAAATGACAATATCCGCCCGATCCATCAGGGAGCTGATATCTTCCACATGAGTTCTCAGTTCGATCTCGACAGGCATCCTGGCCGCCATTTCCGTCAATTCCGCGCTGAATCCGCTCACGCCTCCTCCGACCACGATAGCGCGACCGATCCCTCCCGGCACAATACGATCGAGCGCGCGCAGCACCATTGCCGCCAGACCGTCTGCCTCGCCTCCCCCTCCGAGGGTGATAAGGATGACATGGTCCTCGAGCGAGATCGTTTTCCCGGTACGGATCCGATTCCGGAACTCGCGTCGCAGCAGCGCGTACCCGGCCCCCAGGAGCAATTCCGTGTCGACCGGCCGCGCCTCGTACCGGAGCGGGTCGGTGCCGGGGTTCGGGTCGAGGATCAGGTCGGCGTCATATCCGCCC
>JALGWK010000497.1 GCA_025774205.1 bacterium | reverse complement strand
CCCGAAGAGATCGTCCATCATATCGTCCAGGTTGAACATCATCCCTTCCTGCTCACCGAGATCCTCCATCGGGTTCGGGGCGTCACTGATCAGCAGCCAGGTATCTCCCTCATCGATCAGTTCCAGTCCGCCGAACGGATTGGAAACCGAATCGAAATCCATCTCGCCGGGAGCGCCGGCGGCTTCCTCACCTGGCTGGCTGAGTTCAAGTTCATCGAGACGGTTGATGTGAGGGAAACTGACGAGGAAATCGAACTTCGTCTTGAGCCCCGACGATTCGAAACCGGTCTCGAGCACCTTGAAGCCCTCGGGCAAATCCTCCTCCATCTCGCGACGCATCTCCTCTTCTGAAGTCTCTTCCGCGAACGGGTTGTCCTCCATCATCTCGGCCCGCATCGCCGCGAGTTCATCCTCCGTCGGCGGTCCTTCATCGCCTGAGAATCCCTTCTGGAGGCTCGCCGCCACGATTACCACCGGCTCCATGTCGATGGTCATCGACATGCCGAGGGTGCCCGACAGATCCTTCTCGAGCTTCATCCCCATCTCGATATTGAAACAGCCTGCCAGAAGGACGAGCGCCCCGACCAGCACGATTCCCGTTCTCTTCATCAGTTCTCTCTCCCGTGTATTCGCCGTCTGATTCAGCGGCGGATGACCTCCACATCATCGACCCTGCCCTCGATTCTCCCTCCACCTGAAAGATACACGCGGACATCGACGTTTTCGTCCCGGTTCACGATATCCCCTTCAACCACCGAACCGCCAGATATCTCGATCGTAATCCGGCGATATCGATCGTGCTCATCGAGACTCCGCCGGATGACGATATCACCCTCCACGCGCGATTGGTCATCGAGCCTGATATCCGCGTCATACGTTGTGATATCACGCTTGACGGTGGTGTTTTCGATCTCGATGCTGCCATCGATCGCGTTGATGTTGCCGCCGACCACGACACCGCTGCGGCAGACGATATCACCATCCACCAGTTCTACATTCCTCCTCACCACCACATCCCGACCGACGTAGATGTTCCCGTCCACGCTCTGCAGGTTGTCCACCCGCGATTCACGGCCGACCTCGATATCACCATCCACTGTCCGGCAGCTCGAACGGATGAGGCAACCGGAGCCGATGGTGATATCCCCATCGATGACGTTGATGCTGCCCCGGACGGTCCGTCCGCTCTCGACGTGGATGTCGCGTTCGATCGCCAGGTGGCATCCGGCCACGATAAAGAGCATGACCGGTATGATCAGCAGGTTTCTGTTCAACCTCATCGGGCATACCTCCTCTGGTATTCCCTTTCGTACGTGAGGAGGCCCTGACCGGTTCCCTGGATAATTCCGACAGGGAGTGACGGTCCGACAGATTCTCTATCTGCGACTCAGGGAGCAGGCAGGGGATCCGGGTCGAAGAGAGGATTCAGCTCCACCGGAACGGGTGCCCCGGTCTGCTCGCGCCAGTCGAGCATGAGTCGGTGAAGGGAATCCCTTCGATCGGGATCGACCTCCGCGAGGTCGTGCTCTTCTCCAATATCATCCCGCAGGTTATACAGTTCGAGCCTCCCGTCCTCGAAGAACTCGATCAGGCCCCTCCATCCCGGCATAGGCCTCCAGGTAGGCGGGGAAGTGCCAGAAGATGGCTTCCCGATCGAGGCGCGCTTCTCCTTCCAGCAGGGGGATGAGACTCCGGCCGTCGACCGGCTGCGTCTCAGGCAGCGGGGCTCCCGCCAGCTCGAGGATGGTGGGAAGGAAATCGACCATGATCACCGGTTCAGCGCACCGGCTCCCGGCCTCGATCCGACCGGGCCAGCGGACGATCATCGGGGACCTGATCCCGCCCTCATAGAGCATGCCCTTCGAGCCGCGCAGCGGCTCCATCGAGGTCTGGCGGCCATGCCCACCATTGTCGGAGAAGAAGATGACCACCGTGTCTTCACTCAATCCCCACTTTTCCAGGGTATCGAGCAGCCGGCCGATCCCGCGGTCCATGCTCTCGATCATGGCGGCATAGACGGGATTGTGCTGGCCGCCTGAAGCGGGCGTGTCGCGGTACCCGGCGGTGATCTCATCGGGTGCCTGGACCGGGGTGTGCACCGCGTAGTGGGTCAGGTAGAGGAAGAAAGGCTGCCCGCGGTTCTGTTCGACGAAGGCGATCGCTTCATCGGTGAGCCGGTCGGTGAGGTATTCTCCCGCACGACCATCCGGAAGGGCGCGGATTCCCCAGGGACTGAAATAGGTCGGTGGATGCCCGGCTGCTCCTCCCCCCACATTTCGATCGAAACCCTGGCTCAGGGGACCGCGCCCGGGATCATTGCCCAGGTGCCACTTGCCGATGCTGGCGGAGGCGTAACCCTCCGGCCACAGGGCTTCAACGATAGTGACGAACTCCGGTGCGAGTTCGGTGGTGTTCGGTACGGGGATCAGCCTCCGGTTC
>JALGWK010000496.1 GCA_025774205.1 bacterium | reverse complement strand
GCCTGGCACGATCGGGGATAATCCAGATCAGGGTCAGTTCGAAACCGACGGATCGGTGACCATGCCGATGAAGAGGATCGCGCCGGAGTGGCGCTCCCGGATGACATAGATGAAGGGTCGGTCGAGGGTCACATAAGTCCCCCCGCCATCCGCAAACATTGTTACCATTGTCGTCGCGGCCGCTTCGGTGCCCTCCTCATCCACCTCGATGAAGGTCTTGTGCTTCACCTTGCTGATGAAGAGATTGCTGACCTGATCGTCACGCATCCGTGAGAAGTCAGCCATATCCGGATCGAACGCTATCCCCATTCCGAGCGCGGTCAGGATATCGTTCATCGTGATCTCATACTCCAGCTTGAACTTCGGCATTGCGAACCGGTTGAGTTTGAGGTGGTGGAGGCCGGCCACGATTTCTTCCCACGTCGTCTGGTCCAGGTCGGGCAGGACGTCACCGATCCCCAGACCGTACTTCGGCAGGATGACGGTCATGCTGAAGCAGCTGTCCCCGTAGGCCATATCGACCGCCTGGAACCAGTCTCCCTGGTAATAGGGCAGGGTCACCTCGGACATGGTCATCATCGGCACATCGGGAGTTGCGCCTCCCGAGACGTAGAACGGTCTGTCGACGGTTTCGTCGGGATCGAACGGTGTGGTCCAGAATCCCTTGAAGTAGATGGCGTTGATCAGGAGCATCACCGTATCGTCGCTGATGGGGCTCTTTATGATCTCTTCAATCTTCCCGTGGGTGGCATTGTCGACCCACTGGTCTGATTCACGTCCACGAAGGTCGGGGAGATGTTGAATCCCTCCCGGTACCAGATCGAGTTGGCGATCTCGAAGACGACCTTCGGATCAAGGTCAGTAAGCAGGTTGATGAGACTGCGGGAGGCCTGATTGATCTCCTCCTCAGTGAGGCCGGCGAGTTCGAGGGTCTCCTGCATGGCAGTGTAGGTCGCGCCGGAGGCGCCATTCAGGGTCATGCCGAGCGCCATCGAGACGCTCAGCGGAGAGATGAAGATGTTGGTGTCCCCCTCCGCCTCGGCGATCGCCCGGAATAGATTGAGACCGAAAATGTTGTCGGAGGCTATCAGCGACAGTTCCTGCTCGCTGAGGGCGCGGGGAAGGGTTCTCCGGCCCGGATCGGTGGGACTGCCGCCGCAGCCGACGACCACCAGGCTGAGTATCAACAGCGGGAGCAGCGATGATCTGGCGAAGGTATTTCTCATGGGCAGTAGACGCATATCAGGCTTCTGGATCCGTGACCATGCCGATGAAGAGGATCGCGCCGGAGTGGCGCTCCCGGATGACATAGATGAACGGTCGGTCGAGGATCACCGAGGGCTTCAATGACACTGCGTCGATAATGACGACTGTCACCGCTGCCGCTTCGGTACCCTCCTCATCCACCTCGATGAAGGTCTTGTGTTTCACCTTGCTGATGAAGAGCCCGCCGCCGGCATCGTCCCGCATCCGGGAGAAGTCGGCCAGACCGGGATCGAAGGCGATCCCCATCCCGAGTGCGGTCAGGACGTCATTCATCGTGATCTCGTACTCCAGCTTGAACTTCGGCATCTTAAAAGTGTCGAGTTTCAGGTGGTGCAGGCCGGCCACGATCTCATTCCACGTCGCCTGGTCCAGCTCGGGCAGGTAATCGCCGATCCCCAGACCGTACTTCGGCAGGATGACGGTCATGCTGAAGCAGCTGTCCCCGTAGGCCATGTCGACCGCTTCGAACCAGTCCCCCTCGTAGTAGGGCAGGGTCACGTCGGACATGGTCATCATGGGGACGTTCGGGGTTGCTCCGCCCGGCACATAGAACGGTCCGTCGACGGTATCGTCGGGATCGAACTGGTACGTCCAGAAGCCCTTGAAATAGATGGCATTGATCAGCATCATTACCGTCGCGGCGCTGATCGGATCATTCACGATCTCATCGATCTTGCCGTGGGTGGCGTTATCGACCCACTGGTTGATGGTACCGGCCGCCCCCGGCAGGGAGAAGTCGAGCGCCCGAACCTCGGCGTCGAAATACGTCTGGTTCACGTCCACGAAGGTCGGGGAGATGTTGAAGCCCTCCCGGTACCAGATCGAGTTGGCGATCTCGAAGACGACCTTCGGATCGAGGTTGGTAAGGATGTCGATGAGGCTCCGGTACGCCTGGTTGATCTCCTCCTCCGTGAGACCGGCGTGCTCGAGGGTTTCCTGGATGGCGGTATAGGTCGCGCCGGACGCTCCGTTCAGGGTCATGCCGAGCGCCATCGAGACACTCAGCGGGGAGATGAAGATGTTGGTCTCCCCCTCCGCCTCGGCTATCGCCCGGAAGAGATTGAGACCGAAGATGTTGTCGGAGGCGATCAGCG
>JALGWK010000495.1 GCA_025774205.1 bacterium | reverse complement strand
AAGTGGTTGTCGGTGATGACGTGATAGAACTGTGCCGTGGCGAGGTCCTGCTCCGACCAGCTCTGTCCACCGTCGAAGGAGACGTTGGCGCTCCCGTCATTGGAGTTGATCATCGTCTGCGGGTCGTCGGGATTGAGCCACAGGTCGTGGTTGTCGCCGTGCGGCACACCGATGGTGGTGTACCGCTCACCGCCGTCGGTCGACTTGTAGAATCCGGTATTCAGTACGTAGACCGTCTCCGGATCCTGCGTGTCGGCGTAGATACGGGTGTAATACCAGGCCCGCTGCCGGAAGCGGCGATCTTCATTCAGCATCGTCCACGTGGCGCCGGCGTCATCGGAACGGAAGATACCGCCGTCCTCAGCCTCCACGATTGCCCAGACGCGGTCGGGATCGACCGGTGAGAGGGCTACCCCGATCTTGCCGATCAGGCCCTGCGGCAGGCCGGGGTTGCGCGTGATATCGGTCCAGTTGTCCCCGCCGTTGGTGGTCTTGAAGAGCTTCGAACCAGGACCGCCGCTGTTGAGGGAATAGGGAGTCCGTCCAGCCTCCCAGGTGGCGGCATAGATCGTGCCGGGATCGTTCGGGTCCATCGAGAGGTCGACCGCGCCGGCCCGATCGCTCACGAAAAGGATCTTCTCCCAGGTCGCGCCTCCGTCACTCGACCGAAAGACGCCCCGCTCCTCGTTCGGACCATAGATGTGTCCGAGCGCGGCCACGTATACCAGATCGGGATTCTCCGGGTGGATCCTGATCCGGGCGATCGTGCTCGTTTCGGCGAGTCCCAGGTGCGTCCAGGTCTCGCCCGAATCGATCGATTTGTACACTCCGTCACCATGGGCGGTGTTCCCCCTGATCTGGGTCTCTCCCATGCCGACATAGACGACGTCCGGGTCGGAGAGGCTCACCGCGATGGCGCCGACCGAAGCGGTCCCGAAAACGGATTCGTCGGAGACACACTCCCAGTTCTCACCGCCGTCGGTGGTCTTCCAGACACCTCCTCCGGTGGCGCCGAACCAGTATTCATCGGTCCGGTCCGGTACCCCGGCCACCGCCGTCGACCGACCTCCCCTGAAGGGCCCGATCGAGCGCCAGGAAAGCATCGAGTAGAGATCGGGATCGACTTCCTGCGCGGACGCGAGAGAGATATCGGTCACCAGCGGCAGGAGCAGCAGGGTGGCGCAGGTCAGCAGCACGGATCGACTCATCTTCGGGGGACGGTTCATCGGAGGACTCCCGGTATCGGTTCACGATCTCAGGGCCGCTTTCATCGGGGAGAGCGGCCGCAGGTCCGATCGGGGATGGAGCACGGCCACCGATCGGGATAGAGTCAGTGTCCTGACTCAGGACACATAAGCTATACTTCAGGTCCGCAGGTGAGTTCAACGTCTCCTGCAGACTCACTGTTCCGGCCCTCCTGCGACTGGTACTGCAGGAGGTAGAGACAGTGGTAGATTCCGCGCCACCCTTGTGCAGGACGATGATCCGGTCCGCCTTCTGGATCGTTGAGAGACGGTGGGCTATCACGATGGTCGAACGGTCCAGCATCAGCTTGTCGAGAGCGTCCTGGATGAGCACCTCGGTATCGGTATCGACGCTGCTGGTCGCCTCGTCGAGAACGAGCACCGCGGGATCGAAGGCGAGTGCGCGGGCGAAGGAAAGCAGCTGACGCTGACCGGTGGAGAGGGTGGCGCCGCGCTCAACCACTTCGGCGCCGTACCCGTTGGGGAGGCGCTTGATGAAGGGATCGGCGTTGACGTATCGGGCGGATCGTTCCACGTCCTCAGCGGAGATCGTCTCATCCTCCAGATTGATGTTCCCTCCGATGGTGCCGCTGAAGAGAAAAACATCCTGGTGGACGACGCCGACCATGGCGCGCAGCCGCTCCAGATCCATCTCCCTGATATCGATACCATCGATCAGGATGCGGCCCTTCTGGATGTCGTAGAACCGGCTGAGAAGACTCGTGATGGTGGTCTTGCCGGCGCCGGTGTGGCCGACGATTGCTACCGTCTGTCCCGGCTCGACCGTGAAGGATACGTCCTTCAGGACCCAGTCGGTGCTCAGCTCCGGTTGATCCTCGACGGGCTCGAAGTCGGGATCGTCGAGGGTGCGCTCC
>JALGWK010000126.1 GCA_025774205.1 bacterium | reverse complement strand
GCCGATTCGACGTCCGCCGGCTTTCCCAGCAGTTCACCATCAGCGGATACGACGACCGTATCAGCGCCGATGACGACGGCTCCCGGGTGGTTCCGGGCGACCGCTTCCGCCTTCACCAGCGCGGCGGCACCTGCGCTGGCAGGTGAGGCGAGTATCAGTTCAGAAGGCATACATCACGCTGAAATGGAAGACACCTCTCTCGAAGGTCACATCTCCCCGGGAGGAGACCTTTACTTTCCAGCCGTGGCCGATCCGGAAGGGACCGATCGGGGTATCAAGAAAGATCCCGACTCCGGTCCCGTACGCAAGCTTGAACCGGCGCTGCATCGCCGAGATATCGCGCCACACATTGCCGGCATCGGCGAAGAGGATCAACCCGAACGGGCCGATCTGCTTCGGCCGCCTGATCTCCAGGTTGAAGAGAGCCACGGCCTCGCCGCCGATCGGATTCCCGTCAGCGGACTCCGGTCCGAGAGATCGCTCCTGGTGACCGCGCACCGAACTGGCGCCGCCGAGGAAGAAGCGGTCGAAGATCGGCACCTCGGTCGTTCTGCCCTGGGGCCAGGCCAGTCCCAGCCTGGCGCGAACGGCTACCACCGTCCGCGAGCCGGTGAGCTGGTAACGGGACCACTCGAACAGGACACTCGTGTAGGCGGGATTCTGAGCCTGGAATCGCAGATATGAATTCAGCCGGACCCGGGTCATGCTGCCCCGCAGAGGGGAAAGAAAATTGTCCCTGGTATCCCGTTCGAAGGTGGCGTTGATACCGCTCAGCGAACTCCGCTCCTGCGGCACGAGGGCCTGCGGCACTGCCGCCGAATCGATCCTGACCTGCCTGAAGGCGAGGTTCAGCCAGGCCTTGGTCCGGAGAGCGAATTCCTTCGCTACCCCGATCTCGGCTCCGTACTCCTCGGTATCGTATTCGGGATAGGAGCGCGGCCGGACGTAGAGGAGAGTCGTGAGCGGTATCCGGGACCGGAAGATCCACGGTTCGAGATACCGGAGGCTCAGTTCCCTCTGGATGAGTTCAGAGTCTCTGAAACGGCGGAAATCGATCCTGAAGTCGGCCCCGGCGTTCAGTTCGAGAGCCCGGGCCGTACCCCACAGATTCCGGTGGCCCCAGACCGCCGAGGTGTGGAAGCGGAGGTCGAACTGTTCCTGCTGGTCACCGGCCAGACCGGTTCCGGTACCGACGTAGCGGGCCGGCATCTCGTTGACGGTCACCAGCAGGGTCGCCCCGGTCGAGTCTGCGGTAACCTCCCCGACCGTGACGCTCGCGGACCGGAATACCCCGGTGGCGAACAGACGCCTCTGGCTTTCGATCCGATCTTCCTCCTGCAGCAGATCACCCGCCTTCAGGGTGAGTTCCCGGACGATCACCTCTCTCTTCGTGGAGCGGTTGCCCTCCACCCGAACCCCGGTGACCCTGACCTCTGGACCTTCAGCGATCCGATAGATGACCGGCGCAGTTCCACTGAGGTTGTCCCTGACTCCGGTGCCCGGCTGGACCCGGGCGAAGTAGAAGCCGTTATTCCGATACCGATTCAGGATCAGCTGCCCGCCGGCCTGTATCACTGAGGCGTTCAGCGGCGCGCCCTCTCTCAGCCTCACCCCCCTGATATTGCGGATCCGGTTCTGCAGCTCCCGATCGGAGAAATGGGTGTTCCCGTGGAATTCGAGCCGGGAGAGGCTGGTGCGGTCACCCTCATCGAGGGTAAAGCGGACCACCAGGTCATCCTCTCCGACCGCTTCGGTGGCCGCTTCCACCCGGCAGCCGAGGAATCCCCGGTCCTGGTAGAAACCGCGGATGTAGGTCACATCCCGGTTCATGACGAGGATATTAAAGGTCGGTTTACGGCTGAGCCAGGACCTGGGCCCCACCCGCGTCAGTTTTTTCAGTTCAGCGCTATCGAAACTGACATTCCCCTCGAAGGTGACTTCGCTCACCTTCCGCTGGGCCCGGACCGTGGTCGGGGTCGCCAGCAGGAACACCAGGAGGATGCCCCCCGCCTGCTTCAGTAATCGATGCGCCATTTGACCTCGAAGAGGGTCCGTCCATTATTGTCCCGCATGCCGCTCAGGCTGAATCGTCGGGAGAATCGGTACTCGACCCCCAATTGACTCCAGAGTGTCTGCCCCCCGAACGAACCCGCGTACGCCCATCTCATGTAAACCCGGCGTCCGAAGTAACGGCCGACGCTGACCTGCAGGTCTTCGCTCAGCAGTCCGGAGCTGAGACCGCTCAATCCTTCCAGTTCGACCTCATCCACCGGAAGGAGACCGCGAACCGTCCGACTCGCGGCCCGCTCGAGGTAGTTGCTGATCACTTCGGTTCCCCCGCCCTGACCGCTGATCCCGATGGTACCGATCGTCAGCAGTTCCCAGATCGCGCTCTGGCTCGTCAACTCGTTACCGGCCGTGCTCAACTGGGTCTGCGGTTCCCGGAGGGTTCCGGTCAGATCGAGGTAGACGAGCAAATCCTGGACGGTGGTCGAGAACCGGGCGCTCAGGTTGGGATTGATCTCCTCTATCGATCCGAAGGTCACCGTTCCCTCATCGACCGCCCAGCGGTACCCGACGATGGTGAGCTGGCCGCGACCGGGGACCCCTTCGAGGGTGCCGAGCACATAGGGAGATCCGGTGGTACTCTTCCGGACGATGAGATTTCCCATCAGTTCGATATCCACTTCCTGCCCGTACTCGCCCCCGATTACCCGCAGTCGGCCCGGTATCTCGATCTCGATATCGGTTTCCAGGCCGGCCCGCTCCACCTCTGCCTCGGTCGTCTCTCTCCCCCCGCTCCCGATCATGTTCAGCACCATGCCGAGGTCGGCCAGTCCCTGCTGCACCTGGACCGTTCCGTCAAGGATCGGATGCGTGCTTCCGGTCACGTTTCTCAGGGCAATATCGGCATCGACGGCGACGAGCACACTTCCGGTTGGATCGCTCAACCCCATCTCCTCGCCTTCCAGGTGAAGATCGAAGAGCGGTCCATCCCCTTCCCTGAGGATCACATTGCCACTTACCGAGAACAATCCACCCGGATCCTTCCGGGTAAAGATTCCGAATACATTCCCGAAGTTCCACCATCGTGGCTCCTGCCTCATGTTCGAGGGGAGTCGGCCGGTGAATCGGTCGATGGTGATCCTCTGATCGACCAGCGTGACCTCGACGTCGATCTCCCTGATCTGCTGGCCCAGTATCGCCGGCTTCACCATACCGTCATTCCACCTGAAGGAGCCGTTCAGGGAGGGCGCCGATAGCGTGCCGGACAGGCTGAGGTTGGTCTGGAGGGTCCCTTCTATCTGTTCGATCTGCCTGCCGAGGGAGCGAACCAGGAAATCTGGCGGACCCTCTCCCGACAGCCGGGCTTCGATCTGCTCATTATTAATAACATTAAATACTGCTGGTATCAGACTGACTGTCATAGGGATACTGCCAGAGTACAAGGCCTCGAATCCCTGTGTTTCTATCCGTCCTTCTTCGAGATAGAGCCGCTCATCCCGGTAGCTGACACCCGCCTCCATGTCATCGATAATGAAGGTGTCGACCTGGGCGCCGACCAGTCGGACCTGTCCACGGATCTCCGGTACACTGAAGGATCCGCCGACAGCCAGATCGGAGCTGAGAGTCCCCCTCAGGGTTCCGTCAAAGTACCGGCCGAAGGAATCAAGCCTGAGTGACTCTACTTCTCCGGTCAGGTCGAGGGCCCCGTGGTCGCTCTCATCACCAGGGAACGGCAGTCTGAAATCCCCCCTGATGACCGCGCTCTCGGCCTGCCCCCCCTCTCCCTCCTCGCCGGTAATCGTGAGATCATCGATGATGACCATTCCCTGATCGTACGACGCGTCCAGAGTGAGGGTCTCGTAACGGTACTCCCCGATTGTCGGAGCCGACACGGTCGCCGCTACATCCATCTTGTCGAGATGCTGCGTGATGCGGGCGGCCACCGTTCCGCTCACCCGTCCATCGATCGTTACCGAAGTATCGAGCCAGGTCCTGGTGATCGGTTCGATCGCGATCCGCTGGAGATCACCGGCAATAGTGAGCGTATTGTCGGCACTCCGATCCCCCGTTAGACGTGCCGTCCCCCCCGCGAGACGAAGATTCAGGCTGAACGGGCCGGCGCCCGTTTCGGGATCGAACGCAAGCTGGCCGGCCATGTTACTGATGTCGAGCTCCCTGTGCACGAGACGGCCGCTATCGATCCGCGCCCTGATGCTGTCACTGTCGACCGTGATATTGCCGTGGAGGTTGACATCTCCCCCTTCCCACCAACCGGTCACGAGCTGCAGGGTTATCTCGTCCCCCCGGATCCGGCCATCAAGCATGGCGCCATCGAGATCCAGGTTCGGATCGACATGCACGGAATCCAGGTATGCGAAGAAAGTTCCTATCCTCGAGGTGAGGATCTGGGAGATATTGAAATCGAAGGAAGAGGCTCCGACCACCACGTCACCCTGCTCGAGCCCGACCGCCGAGATCTCACCCCTGAGACTCGGATCATCCAGCGCTCCCGAGATCCTCGCCGCCAGTGTCACGGCGCCATTCCCGAACTCGATCCCAAGCCGGTTCAGAAGGCCTGATGGTTCATTAGTGGTTACGTCCACATTCAGCAGGGCGGCACCCCGTTCCAGGCTGACGGTGCCGTCGGTGGAGATTGCATACCCGTCTCCGATCAAGCGGAGAGGAGCAAGCAGGGTTATATCCCCCTCCCGGAGGTCGAGGTTGACGGCCAGGGAATCCACGCCCAGGCCATACAGATCGGCTTCACTCGCGTTGAGGAGGAGTCGCCCGCCGTCGGACACCGGATCGAAGCTGGTGGTGGAACAATCGATATCGAAACTTCCCGATCTCACCCGCAGCGCTGCCGGGCTGACCTCCAGATCAAGTCCACTGCCCGAGGCGACCAGTCGGCCCACTCCTGTTTCCGTGTCGAGGGTCACGGTTGCCCGGTGCAGATCGGCGACAGGGCTGACAGCAGACAGATCCGCCACTACCTCGCCATCCCTGTATGCGGCGCGGATATCAAAGCGGGTCAATTCCACCCCGCTCAGTTCTCCTGCTCCCGCCAGAGTCACTTCCGGCTCATCCGGCGCGCCCCGCATCCTTCCCGTCAGATGCAGTGAACCCGTTCCGGCCCAGTCACCGCCGATGATCGGCCAATACTCGGAGAGGTCGTTCGCCTGAAGATCAAGGAACAGATTCCCGGCTCTCCCATCCCTGCTCAGGTCGAGATTCCCGTTGGCCTTCAGTATGGAATTCCGGGTGTTGACCTCATTGTCTATGAACCAGAGCAGATTCCTGTTCATGATGATCTGTCCCTGCAGGTCTTCGACGCGCAGTCCCCAATCGAGGAGCACGCCCCGGAAACGACTCACATCCAGCTGGAAATCCGCTCCTCCCCCGAACGTTATCGATCCGCGCAGGGTTACGCCCTCAGCGGCACTGGCCACGCCCGGCCGGCTCCATCTGACCGTGCCGTCGCGGAGCACGATATTCCCGATACGTACCGCCAGATTTCCTTTACCGTCATCACCGTCGTCCGATGTACTGCCGGTCGAATCAGCTGCCGCTCTGGCTGCCCTGCGCGCTCTGGAATCGGGGAGGGCCATGATATCAACCACCGGCCTGTCCAACTCGACCCTGCTGAACTCTATGTCTCCCTCGAGGACCGACCGGGGCCTGACCCGGATCCGGATTGTCTCCGCGGTGATGACCGTATCTCCATCAATAGCTACAAGATATGGTTCTTTAGCTACGAAGTTGTAGAGGAAGGAGCCCCG
>JALGWK010000005.1 GCA_025774205.1 bacterium | reverse complement strand
AATGGCAGCACGGTCGGCGTCCTGGCCGACAAGATGCAGCTTACACCTCCCACGATCAGCGACAGCATGAAGGCTCTGGTCCGCAAGGGCTACCTGACCCGGCAGAAGAGTGAAGAGGACGGGCGCGTTGCCTACTTCCACCTGACGAAGAAGGGCAACAATCTGGCCGATCGCCTCCAGTCGTGGGCGGATCCGATCGAGGATTCCATCAGGGATTTGACCAACGAACAGCAGCTCGATCTTCTCGGAGCCCTGACCCGTGTGCTCCGTGACCAGGTCGAGGCCGGATTCGTGCCGGCCGAAGCGATGTGCGCCTCCTGCGCGCACTTCAAGACCCTTTCCGAGGAAGGGAACAAGTTCTACTGCATCAGGCGGGATGCCCTGCTCACCCTGGAAGAGTTGTGCATCGATTGTCCGAACCACATCGTGTGTACGGAGCAGTAATCCGGCTCCGACCGATACCTGGTGCCGCGTCACGTGACATGAACGCTAGCGTTCACCTGCTTCCAGGCTCTCCCTGATCCGCAGGAACGATTCATACCGGCGGCGGTCGATATCCCCGATATCGACCGCCTCTTTAATGGCACATCCCGGTTCCTCGCGGTGGGAACAGTCGGCGAAGCGGCAGTTTCCTTCGCGCGCGGCGATCTCCCTGAAACCGACCGCTACTCTCTCCGGTTCGATGCCGACCAGCCCGAATTCCCTGATGCCCGGCGTGTCGGCAATCATACCATCCCGCCAGGGATGGGCGGTTACCGCGCTGGTTGTATGCCGCCCCTTCCCGGTAGCGCTGCTCAGTTCCCGGGTAAGCAATGTCAATCCCGGCACGACCAGGTTGAGCAGGGTGGTCTTCCCCACGCCGGAATGACCTACGAGTACCGTCAGTCCGGTCGAAAGAGTGGCCTCTACCTGAGCGATGCCCTCACCGGTCACGGCGCTGACCGGCAGGACCTCATACCCGAGGTCCCGGTAGACGGCCAGTTCATCGAGGATCGGCCCGGCTCCCGGCAGGTCGATTTTGTTCAGCATGATCACTGCCGTTATTGATTCCACTTCGGTTGCCAGCAGGTAGCGATCTATCAGACCGGTCCGGGGAGGAGGGTCAATCGCCATGATGATCGCCAGTCGATCGACATTGGCCGCCACCAGCTGACTCCGTCGCCTCCGTGAAGATCTCCACAGACACCGCTCACGCTCATGAAGTTCGGAGATCCGCAGTGACACCTCGTTCGCGTCACCCGGTACCTTCTCGATCTGGACGCGATCACCGACTACCGCCGTGCCGACATTCCGGGTCTGGAAGGCGAGGACAGGATCTGAACCGACCCGACGCACTTCCACTACCTCACCGAAAACGGCGGTCACCATGGGCATCATGTCCAGTTGATCCGGCACCATCAGATCTCTCTCGCGTCTCAGGGGATCAATACCCCGCGGCCATGCCGTCCTTCCGCGGATCCGACCCGGCACTCCAGCCCCCGGCAATGTTCATGATCGCCTGGGCTCCTCCGAATGCCACCGAGGCCTCCGAACCGATCACATGTCCCATGGCCTCGAGTTGCCTTCTTACTTCATCCCCGATCGGGGACTCCAGGACGATCCGCAATCCGCTCAGATGCCGGAACCGGGGCGCGTCGATGGCCTCCTGAGGATCCATGTCGAAGAGGAGCAGGTTGAACAGGACCTGGATATGGCCCTGCGGCTGCATCGAGCCGCCCATGACACCAAAGGCGAGCCACGGCTCCCGGGTGCCTCCCGCTGCATCTGACCGGGTGACAAAGGCGGGTATCAGGGTATGGAAAGGACGTTTGCGCGGCGCCACCGTGTTCGGCAGCCCCTCTTCCATGGTGAAGCCCTGACCGCGGTTCTGGGATGAAGGAGATCATGTTCCCCTCGGCGTCCGCCACGCAGAGATAGACCGTCTCGGTGGCCGTGACCTCCGGACCGGGGTCCTGCCGTCGCGCTGCCTGTTCGGGATCGAGTCGTGCGCGCCTGGCCTCGATGAACTCATCGGAGATGAGATGCTCCGGTGGAACGTCGAGGTGATCGGGATCGCCGACATAGCGGGCCAGGTCGGCAAAGGCAAGTTTCTTCGCTTCGACGAGATGATGGAGATACGCCGCGCTGTTGTGCCCCATTCCCTTCAGATCGTACGGTTCGAGGATGCGCAGCATCTCCAGGGCGGCCACTCCCTGACCGTTCGGAGGGAGTTCCCAGAGTGTGCGGTCGCCGAACCGGGCCCCGATCGGATCCACCCACTCCACCGAATGGTCTCGCAGATCCTGCAGGGTGATAAAGCCCCCGTTCGCCTCCATGAATTCGACAAGCCGTGCTCCCAGTTCCCCGCCGTACATGACCTCCGGCCCTTCTGTGGCCAGCAGTCTGAAGGTGGCGGCCAGATCGGGATTGCGGAATATCTCACCCTCCTCCGGCGCCCGTTCACCATCGATCAGCCAGGTGTTCCTGGAGCCCTCATCACGCAGGAGCTTCCGGGTCTGGTTCGCCCACTGCCGGGCGATGATGGGGGAGACGGGATAGCCCTCCTCGGCGAGCCTGATCACCGGCTGGAGCGCCTCTCGTCATCAGTGCCCCGGATCGACCACTCGCGTTCAGTCCCGTCAGTCGCTCTTCCGCGGCCGACCAGTAGATCGCGAACACGTCTCCACCGATTCCGGTCATGTGGGGTTCAACCAGGCAGAGTACCGCGGCCGCGGTCACCGCGGCGTCGACGGCGTTACCCCCGTTCTGCAGTACCTCGAGGCCCGCGGCGGTCGCGGACGATCGAGCAGCAGTGATGTCGCGAAGACCACGGGCAATGCTGCCGCGGACAGCAACAGGATTGGTCTGGTTCTCTTCATGCTGTTCCTTTTCATCTGATGAGACGGGGCAGCGCCGCGTTCATGCCGATCAGAAGCTTATAGACCGAGACGCCCGCCGCGTCGGCGACGTCAGCGGCGTCGATCAGCTGCTCCCCCTGCCGCCCGATGAGGACAGCCGCATCCCCGATCTCGATCGTGTCATCGTCACCCAGATCGAGTAGCGTGTGGTTCGCCGTGATGCTCGCCACCACCGGGAACTTCCGGCCGCGGATGAGCACCCCGGTCTCTCCGGCCGCAGTGGCCGGATAGCCGTCTGAATACCCGATCGGGAGGGTCGCGATCCGCGTCGGTCGATCAGTCGTCCACGCCCGATGATAGGAGAGTGAATCTCCGGCCGCGAGTTCCTTGACGAATACCACCCTGGTCTTCAGTGAGAGTACGGGGCGCAGTTCGATCGGGCGGCTCTGCCGGCTCCCGGCGTTGGGATAGTGCCCGTAGAGGGCGATCCCCGGACGCACCATGTCGAGGAACGGGCCTCCGCTATCCATCAGGGCAGCACTGCTGGCCGCGTGGCGGTAACCGGTATCGATCCCCGATTCACGAGCCGCGAGACAGACAGATTCGAACCGCTCGACCTGAACCCGGTCGAATTCCGGATCCTCGGTCAGGGCGGTGAATACCCCTTCGAGGCGGACACCCTCCAGGCCGGCGACCTCCCTGAGATAGTCGGGAGCCTGTCGCCAGGGGACTCCTACCCTTCCCAGTCCGGTATCGATGTTTACCTGGACCGGGGCCACGAGACTCTGTCGTACTGCTTCCGCCGCGAGGTCCCTGACGCGGGAGGTGAAGACGGTCTGCGAGATCCGGGCGTGGACCAGTTCCGGGAGGTCGGTGTACGAATAGGGGCCGAAGTTGAGGATGAGCCAGTCGTATCCGTTGGCGCGCAGATCGAGGGCGGCCCCGACCTTTGCCACCGCGACCTGGCGATTCCCCGCCTCCTGGAGGAGGGTCCCCATCTCGACCAGGCCGTGACCGTAACCGTTCCCCTTGATCACCGCCATGATCGGACGTCCCCCGGCCTGTCGCCCGGTCACGGCCAGGTTGTGGTTCAGCGCCTCCCGGTCGAGTTCGATCCACGGATCGGGCCCACCCGGTCGAGGTGGTGACGGTGATGCCCGATCGGAGGAGGCAGGGGAGTCATGGCCGGGAGAGAGAGCCGGTTGAAGCGCCTTCTGATCGCCGAAAGTCGCCGCCGCTCCGAACCCCACGGTGGTGAGGAACGATCGACGGTCGAACCGGGTCATGGTCCCACCAGCGATTCCACGAGCAGTTCGGCGACATCCTTCGTCTCTTCGAGGGTGCCGGCGAGCATCATCCGGCATTCGGGACAGGAGGTGACCAGCAGATCCACTTCACTCTCCTCGATATGGCGTTTCCGTTCCTGGTCGACCCGGTTCTCCTCCTCGGCCTCGATCACGAATCCCGCGGCTCCCCCGCCGCAGCAGTAGGAGCGGGAACGGTTGGGAACGGTCTCCACGAGGGAACCGCCGACGGCTCCGATCAGGTCGCGCGGCTCACCGAATACCCCTTCGTACCGTCCGAGATAACACGGATCGTGATAGGTGACCTGCCGGCCGGCAAGGGCCCCCTTGCCGAGTGCGAGCGCACCCGATCCGATGAGATCGGCGAAGAGTTCCGAGTGGTGGACCACTTCAAGATCCTCTCCGCCCGGGAAGTCACGGTACTCGTGTCGGAAGGTGTTCAAACAGTGCGGACAACCGGTGACGATCCGGCGCACTCCCTGCTCGGCGAACCTCGTGCAGTTCTCCTCGGCCAGCATCTGGAACTGCATCTCCTCCCCCTGGCGCCGGGAGTGGTGACCGCTGCAGCTCTCCTCTTCAAGGACACCCCAGGAGACCCCTGCCCGGCGCAGCAGGGTGCAGGTGGCTTCGACCACCTTCCTGAAGTCGGGATTGTACGACCAGATACATCCGAGCCAGAGGAGGTATTCGGTCTCCCCCTTCTCATAGATCGGCATTTCCAGCGCCGAGATCAGTTCAGAGCGCACATCCGCTTCCGAGGAGAACGGGTTGCCGGTGTTGTTCATGGCTTTGAGGAACTCGGTCGCCACCCCGCCGGTACCGAGCGCCAGGGTCTGCGCGTACTTGGCCCCGGCCAGGACCTTCGAATGTTCGATCCCGACCGGACAGATGTTCTCGCAGGCCATGCAGGTGGTGCACTGCCCGAGCGCCTTCTCACTGATCACGGTTCCGATCACCGCGTCATCGCCATTCCCCGACAGGATCGCCTTCTGACCGGCCTTGATGAAATCAGCCGGCCGCAGTTCCTGTCCGGCGCCGGCTGCCGGGCAGTGGTCGGTGCAGCGCTTGCACTCCACGCAGGCGAGGAAATCGAGTCGCAGCTTCCAGGGGATCGCCGCGACCGTCTCGAGCCCCAGGGTGATCTCCTCATCATCCTCCATTGATTCGAAGTCGAGGTTCATCTTCGGCACGTCCCAGAGACGCGGCGAGCGGAGGAAGACATTGACGGGCGCCAGGAGGATGTGCCGGTGCTTGGAGGTGAGGATGAGGACGGGGAATCCGAGGATGATTACTACATGGAGCCACCAGTCCACCCTGGCAGCGATAAGCGCGGTGCCGTTCAGGTCGATGTAGGTGAGCATCAGGAGCACGATCAGCAGGGCCACGAAACCGGATTCATATGCCTTCGGATCGGGGGAATGGCTGACCAGCACGAACCGGCGGAATGCCAATCCCAGCATCGAGATCGCGCAGGCAGCAGCCGCGATCATCACGATCGTCCGGAAGAGTGGCAGCGCGTCTCCCATGAGGGCGTGCAGGTATTCCAGGCCGAACGGCTCGAGGAACATGCTGGTCGTCTCGAGAATGAAGAGAAGGAAGGCGAGAAAGACCAGAGCATGGAGCGTACCGGCTATCGGGCGACCGCCCACCACCCGGGTCTGGAAGAGGACCTCCCTGATCACCCGGCCGAGCCGTTTCCCGATCTCATCGAGGCGTCCCGGATCGGGTTGTCCCTCCCTTACAACCCGCAACTGCCGGCCGGCGACCAGCAGGAACCCGGCCACGGCGGCGATGAGCAGGAAGACGAAGATCCAGACTTCCAATGAAGAGAACTCCAGCATTCATGACCTCCAGGGACTCAGGTGGCATCGGTGGGATAATCGTAGCCCTCCGCGCGATAGTCAACCGCACAGGTTTTACCCTTGTATCATGTCCGGCGAGGGCTGAAACTGCCGTGGTCAGAATGCGAAGAGGAAACGCGAGCACCAGTCATCAGGAAGCATGGGGGAATATGATGGGCGAGAACGGCGAACGGGTAGCGATCATTACCGGCGGCTCCAAGGGGATCGGACGGGCTATCATCCTGGAGCTGGCCGAACCGGGGCTCCAGATCGTTTTCAACCACTTCGATCCGCCCGAAGACGGATCGGCCGACGAAACCGTAAGCATGGTCGAGGCGGCGGGCGCCCATGCCGAATATGCCCGTGTCGACGTCTCCGATCACGGGGCGGTGAAGGAGTTCATGGGAGGCGTGGTGGAGCGGCACGGTCGGATCGATGTGCTCATCAACAATGCCGGGATCACCCGTGACAACTTCCTGATGCGTATGAAGGAGGGCGACTGGGACGCCGTGCTCTCGGTCAACCTCAAGAGCGCCTTCAACTGCATCCAGGCGGCGGCCCGGACGATGATGAAACAGCACTACGGACGGATCGTGAGCATTGCCTCGGTGGTCGGGATTCAGGGCAACGCCGGACAGGCCAATTACGCCGCCTCGAAGGCCGGTATGATCGGACTCACCCGCTCGGTCGCCAAAGAGTTCGCCAGCCGGAACATCACCGCCAACGTGGTCGCGCCCGGTTATATCGAGACCGAGATGACGGCGATTCTGCCCGAAGAGGTCAAGGAGGCCTACATGACTACGATCCCTCTGGCCAGGGCGGGCACACCGGAGGATGTCGCCGGTGCCGTGAAATTCCTGATCTCTGAGGAAGCGGCCTATATCACCGGCCAGGTCATCCACGTCAACGGTGGTATGCTCATGGCGTGAACCGGTCGATCGTCTCCATGACGGCGTGGGATTCCCCGACGAGCGTCAGGAGATCCCCCGTCACGAGGCGACTCTGGCCGTGGGGCACGATCATCCCTCCCTCCCGCACGATCATGGCAATCAGGCATTCGGGGGGAAGTCCCAGGTCCCTGATCATAACGCCTTCGAGAGAGGCGTTGAGCAGCTCGACCTCCACCACCTCCCCCGACCTCAGGAAGAATCCCCTGATGGCGGCCCCCTCCTCCACATCCCTCCAGATATCGGTGAAATCGATCGCATCGGCCCGGTTCGCCAGTTCGGCCAGGAACCGCAGGTGCCGGCCCGGGTCAGTGGTCGGTCCGATCAGCACGAAGAGCGCGTAAACAAGTTCCTCGGCGCCCTCGATACGCAGACCGTCCCGCGAGTGGATGATCGCCAGTTCGTGGGTGGTGAGCCCGGCGACACGGGCATGCGGCAGGGCGATATGGTTACCTATCGGTGTCTCACCCAGCCGGTTCGAGGCACGTAACGCCCGCAGTATCGTCTGCTCTGACAGGCCGGAGCGGGCCGCCAGCGCCACCGAAGCCTTCGCCAGCAGGCCGTCGAACGATTCCCCCGGATAGTGATGCAGAATATCGGCCCGGATGATGCTGTTCTCGAGCATGTCCTCCTTGCGGAGCCCTTTCTCTCGCAGGATCTGCCGCAGTTCCTGGTCGAGGTGAGGAGAGGCGCCCCGCCCCATCCGTTCGAAGACATGGAGGAGGGCGCTCGACCTGGAGACCCGCTTCCTGGCGTAGAGGATGTACCAGAGGAGGGTGATGCTGACGATCACGGTGGAGGCGATAACCGGCAGCATGCCGAGGGCGGGAATCAGGATCAGGGAGGTGAGAATTCCGATGATCTGAACCCACGGATAGGGCCGGGCGTAGAAGCCGGGATCGTAGGAATCGATATGGCTCTCGCGCATCACGATGACCGCGAGGTTCAGCATCCCGAAGAGCATCAGCTGAAAGGCGGCGGCGAGCTTGGCGATCGAAGTCGGACTCAGGATCAGGATGAAGGGGATCATGAGCATCGCGGTGACGACGATCGCGCTCGTCGGCGTGTGGAACCGCCCCAGTCGGCTGAAAACATCCGGGGCCAGGCGGTCCCGGGCCATCGCGAAGGGATAGCGGCTGGCAGCAGTAAGTCCAACGTTCGCCGAGGCGATGAAGGCCACGATCGCGGCGACCGACATGACAATGTAGCCGGTCTCGCCGAGGAACTGTCTCGCGCCCATGGCGATCGGGCTCAGGGTGGAACCGAGGGTATCGGCGTCGAGGACACCAACCAGCACAACCATCACCAGGATGTAGAGCAGGGTGGTTATCCCCAGGGCATAGATCATCGCCAGGGGGATGTTCCGCTCCAGATCATCGATCTCCTCGGCCACGCTGGCAACCTTCGTCAGACCGGTAAAACCGACAAAGACGAGGCCGATCGCCCCCAGGAAGGAACCGCCGACGTCGGCGAAGAAGGGAGTGAAGTTGGCGGCTTCCGTCCAGGAGAGTCCCTTGACGATAAAGAATCCCGTCAGGGCCAGCACCACGCTGACGAGCACGACCTGTATCCGGGCGACGTACTTCACGCCGCTGATGCTGAGCCCGGCGAAAAGGATGCAGAGCGCGACCCCGACCGGCTTGATCGGCAGATCGAGGAAGAGGACCAGGTAGGCGCCGAGCCCGACCAGATCGAAGGCACTCTTGAATGTCAGCGCGAGCCAGGTCCCCGCCCCGGCGACGGTCCCCACCAGCGGTCCGAGACTGCGGTCGAGGAAGTAGTAGGTCCCGCCCGCCCTAGGCATCGCCGTTGCCAGCTCAGCCTGGCAGAGCAGGGACGGGATCAGGAGCAGGCCGGCGATCAGGTAGACCAGGATCGCCGCCGGACCGATCTCGCTGAATACCAAGGCCGGGAGGAGGAAGACGCCCGAACTGAGCATCGGCCCGATACTGAACGAGAAGGTGGCGGTCAGATTTAAATGCTTTTTGAGCCGTTTCTCGGACATGGTCTCAAGATACAGCCTGGAGGCTGTCGTTTCAGCACCTTTGAACCGCGAGCCACCGCCGGGGATCAATCGGTCCCCCTTTGAATGTCACGGCGGGGCAGTTTTCACTATAGTAAGGAGTGCCAGTGGAATCGTTGGGGGAGATCTCCAGAGAACGGGGAGGATGAGATGGTGCCGCGTTGCACACGAAGATCGTTCATCGAGAGAGCCGCTCTGGGAACGGCCGCGTACAGTATCATGCCCTTTCCCGGGCTGCAGGGCTCACCAGCCATGTCGATCGCGACCTACCGGAATCCGGAAGAGGGTGAGGAGGCGATCAGGGAAGAAGCGATCCGCCTCACGGAGGCCTCGATCAGGGACCTGGGCGGAATGGGGCGGTTCGTCGACCGGGGTGATACAGTCTTCGTCAAACCGAATATCGGCTGGGACAAGATGCCCGCGCAGGCGGCCTGCACCAATCCCGATGTGGTAGCCACCCTGGTTCGTCTCTGTTTCGACGCGGGCGCCGGCAAGGTGAAGGTCTCCGATTATCCCTGCAACGACCAGCGGCGTACCTTCCTCCGTAGCGGGATCCAGGCCGCCGCGGAAGCAGAGGGAGCCGACGTATTCTTCATGGATCGCCGCAAGTTCCGGGAGATGGATATCGGCGGTGAGAACCTCAGACGCTGGCCGATGTACGTCGATTACGTGGAATGCGACAAGCGGATCAACGTCCCCATTGCCAAGCACCACAACCTCACCGGTCTCACCCTCACTATCAAGAACCTGATGGGTGTGATCGGCGGGGAACGGAACCGGATCCACCAGAACCTCGGACCGGCGATGGCCGACGTGGCGAAGTTCGTGCCCTCCGACCTGGTCGTCCTCGACGCGGTCCGGGTGCTGATCGCCAACGGCCCGACCGGCGGCAGCATCGATGATGTGGAACGCCGCGATACCGTTGTGGCCGGGACCGATACCGTCGCCATCGAGGCCTTCGGGGCCACTCTCTTTGGCCTGGACGCCAGCCGGATCGACACCACCATAGCCGGGGCGGCCCTTGGACTGGGCACGGTCGATTACGAAAGTCTCGACCCGGTCCGGACCGAGGTGTAGTGTCGGGTCCGGCGGCACTCTCCGTGCCGACGTCCGTCATGTGAAGGGACACCAGGGACTATGAGCATCGTCAACTGGCGCCGCGCATCGCAGATCTTCTTCCTCGGGCTCTTCATCGTGCTCTTCCTCGGCACGACCCTGGTGGGGGAGAACGATCACGGACCGCTGGCCAGGTTCTTCCTCCAGATAGACCCTCTCGTCCTGCTCTCCACCTTCATCTCCTCCGGCACCATCCTCCCGGGCATGCTGCTGGCACTCATTACCGTGGCGCTTACCCTGCTTCTCGGCCGGGTCTTCTGCGGCTGGGTCTGTCCGCTGGGGACGACCTTCAACCTGATCAGTTCCTTCCGCGGCGACTCCCTGAAGGAGCAGATCCGTACCGGCCAGTGGTCGAAGTGGCAGAAGAGCAAGTACCTCCTGCTCATCGGGCTGCTCACAGCGGCGGCGAGCGGCCTCAATCTGGTGGGGCTCTTCGACCCCATCCCCCTCTTCTATCGCACCATGGCCACGACCATCTATCCGGCGTTCGCGTGGGGCGCCGAGCAGCTCTTCACCTGGCTTTACAACTGGAACCCCGGTATCGGGCCGGTCAGGATCACCCTGATCTCGGAGCCGATCTACTCCTTCCTGCTCAACAACGCTCTTCCCTATGAGCCGATCTCGTTCCGGGGCGGGGTCCTGGTCGGGCTCTTCTTCACCACCCTGGCGGTTTTCGCCCTGGTGAGGTTCCGCTTCTGGTGCAAGTTCATCTGTCCCCTCGGCGCGCTTCTCGGCTACTGCTCGAAGGTCTCCCGGCTGGAGGTGTACAACGATCCCGAGGCCTGCATCGACTGCAATCTGTGCGTCCCTTACTGCCACGGGTCCTGTGATCCCCATCTGAGCGGGGAGTGGAAACAGCAGGAGTGTTTCGCCTGTTTCAACTGCCGGGAGCAGTGTCCGGCAGGCGCGATCTCGTTCCGATGGAAGTGGTTCGGGAAGAGGACGGTTATCGTGCCGCCTCTGCCCCCGAAGGCAAAGTTCAGGAAGAAGGTGACGGCCGATGTTGCGGAATAAGGGAGGAGACCGGAAAGAGGGTTGGTTCCGCAGCCGGTTCCGACGCCGGAAGAGGAAGAGACTGCCGAAGACCGCGGTCAGCAGGCGATCCTTCCTCACCGCGGCCGGCTCGGGCGTGGCGGCCACCATGCTGCTCGAGGTCTCACCCTTCGTGCAGGGTCATACCTGGAATCCCTGGTTGATCCGCCCCCCCGGCTCGCTGGGGGAGGATGATTTCCTCCGGAAGTGCATCCGCTGCGGCGAGTGCATGAAGGTCTGCCCCACCAACGCCATCCATCCGACCACCTCGGAGGCCGGGCTGGCCGGTCTCTGGACCCCCTTCCTCTTCTTCGCGACCGCCTACTGCGAATACAACTGTTCCCTCTGCGGTCAGGTCTGTCCCACCGGAGCGATCAAGGAAATCACGCTGGAGGAGAAGAAGGAAACTCACATCGGCACTGCCTGGGTCGACCGGAACCGCTGCCTCCCGTGGGTCTACGACGTCGAGTGTATCGTCTGCGAGGAACACTGTCCGACACCCAGGAAGGCGATCTGGTTCCGCGAAGTGACGGTGATCGACCACAATGGAGTCGAGAAGGTGCTGCAGCAGCCGTACGTGGACGCCGAACTGTGCATCGGCTGCGGCATCTGTGAGGAACGGTGCCCGGTGAACGATCCGGCGGCGATCCGAGTGGTCAGCGGGGGCGAAACGAGGAACCCGGACAACCAGTTCCTGCTGGGTACCGGCAGCGGACTCCCCTATTAACTGACACCCTCAGCAGGGATCATCCGCCGGTATCATCCGCCGGATTTCTGTTCAGTGAATCGGGGGTTCGGGGAAGCCGGATGGTGTCAGAGCAGTCCCTCTGCCCGGTGTTTCCCGGCGATCGTATCGGCCAGACCGTCGAGCGAGGCGAAATCCTCCTCCCGGGGGAAGCCCTTGACCATCACCGGATCGAGTACTTCGACCTTGAGGTTCTTGAGCAGGCCGAGCAGCTGCTCCACCATCTTCCCGCCCCAGCCGTAGGAGCCGATGACAGCAGTGTACTTCACCTTCGGTTTCAGGACATTCGCCAGGAAGGCGGCATAGGCGGCGTTGGGGTGCGGCCCGACGCCGACGATCGGTGAGGCCCAGACGACCGTGGCGGCGTCGACCAGGTCTATGGCCAGTTCCCCCACGTCGACCCCGGTCAGGTTGTGGACCTTCACGCGCACACCCCGGTCGATGAGCGCGTTGATGAGGTGGCCGGCCATCTTCGCGGTGGTGTCGTGCATCGAGACGTAGGCCACCACCGCTTCGTTCTTCACTTCGTCGGAAGACCACTCCCGGTAGGCCTCGAGAATGGAGGCGGGCCGGTCGTAGATCGGACCGTGCGTGGTGGCGATGATCTCGGGCGCCAGTCCGTCGATACGGTCGAGGTATTTCGGGAACTTCTTCCGGTAGGGCATCATGATCTCGGCGTAGTACCGCTTGGCGCCGAAGAGCGTGCCGGCTTCATCCCTCACGAAGAGATCGCTGGTGGCCTGATGGGAGCCGAGGAAATCACCCGTGAAGAGGATCTTCTCCTCGGTGAGCCAGGTGAACTGGGTTTCGGGCCAGTGTACGAATGGGGCCAGGAAGAACTGGAGGGTCCAGTCGCCGAGAGAGAGGGTCTCTCCGTCATCCTTCAGGATGAACCGTTCCTCCGGGAGGTGCAGGTGATCGGTCAGCATCCCCGCGCACCGGGGATTGGTCACCACCATCGATTCCGGCCAGGCCTCGAGAACCGCCGGGATCGCGCCGGAGTGATCCTGCTCAGCGTGGTTCGAGATGATGTAGTCGAGTTTCTCGACGCCCAGCGAACGGAGGTTGTCGAGCAGAACCTGCTCGACCGCCGGATCGACGCCGTCGATCAGCGCGGTCTTCTCACTCCCCTTCAACAGGTAGGAGTTGTAACTCGTGCCTTCCGGAAGGGGAATGAGATCGTCGAAGAGCCGCCGATCCCAGTCGATCGTCCCGACCGCCCAGATGTTGTCACGGATTCTGCGTGGATTCATGATCAACCATACGGTTCGAAGAGGTCCTTGCCGACCCCGCAGTTGGGACAGATCCAGTCAGCGGGGATATCTTCAAAGGGTGTTCCGGGGGGGATGCCGCTGTCAGGATCGCCGGCTTCCGGGTCGTAGATGTAGTCACACGCCATGCAGATCCACTTATGCATCGGTTGTCCTCCTCGGTGAAGGTGCGGGTGAGTTCCGTCCGACAATGTACTCCTGTTCCGGGGAGAGACAAGCGCGCAGGAGCCCGGAACAGACAGGGCTCCCGCATCGGTCCGGAACGCTGCCGGGATCGCACCCCGGTTGGATTCTCCGGCGGGTACTACCGCAGGATCCGGGTCGGCATCGGGACCGGCCGCATCACCTTCCAGATCGGGATGACCCGCGGCGGCGGTTCAGTCCCGGGTCGACTGCGCCGGAACCTGGATGGTTCCGAGAGTGGCAGCCAGGCGTCCATCGTGTTCCACCTGACCACGTTGTCATCGGTCTCCGGCTCGAGCAGGTGAGCCGCCACCCGACCCATGAACTGCCCCGTCGGGATAACGTAGGTGCCGGCCGGGAACCGCTGGGTGAACGTCACCACTTCCTCGACCTCCACGACTACCGCGGCATTGTGGTTGTATTCCTGTCTCCAGGAGAAGCCAGCCGGCTTGTAGGCCTGGACTTCGAGGGTCAGGGTATCCTGCAGCACTTCAATGGTGATGTTGTGCCGGCGCAGCATCGCCACGGCGTCGACCGCGTCCCGCGGCAGGAGGTAGGCGAAGGGCCAGGTCCGCTGAAGCGTGGGGATCGGCTTCTTCATGAGGCTGTCGCTGGTGACTGTGATCAGTTCCGAGGTGGGATCTCCCCGGCCCCCCTCTCTGATCTGGTAGGTCACCTGGAAGTCGGCCGGACCGTACACCTGCTGGACGGTGAGGGCATCACCCGGGTTCTCGCCCTTTGCCACCGTACCCCAGCGGGCATTGCTCACCACCTCTCTCACCTTGCGCGGATTCCGGGCGGTGTACTCGAGGATCGAATGGTAGCCAACCACTCCGCTCAATACTCCCGGCTCCATCTCCTGTCCCCCGGGGGACTCGAAGAGGATGCCGATGCTGTTGGAGAAGCCGAGATAGTTCCTGGCGATCCGGGGATCGGAGCCCCCGGTCCGCCATTTGGTACGGTCACCCCCGCTGTAGTAGAAAGACCGGTATCCGTTCTCCTCCATCATGGCGTTCATGAAGGGAAAGATCTCCTCATCACAGAGCTGTGTGATGCGGGGGTCGGGAGTGTCATGGCTCGTACTGGCGTAGCAGACGTTATAGGGATACGATCCGCCGTTGTGCCCATCCACCAGGACGTGGGGATGCCAGGTGTTCGCGATCCCGGCCACGTAGGCAGCGAGGGCATCCTGTTCCAGTTTCATGTAGTCTCGGTTCAGATCGATCCCCCAGGCGTTCCCCCGCGTCGGGCGCGGCTGCGCCTCCAGTCCATCGGGATTGACCGACGGCACCACCAGGATGACGAGATCGTCGAGCAGCCGGTTGGCCGCCGTACCTGGCGTGGCCAGTTCACGCACCAGGATGAGGAGTGATTCCCGGAGGGTCCGCTCACCGCCGTGCACGTTGGCAGCCACCACCGCGATCGGCTTGTCCGAGACAAGCGCCTCCCACGGCTCGCGGATCAAGGGACGGCTGAAGATGGCAACCGGGATCTCCCGCCCCTCGTACGATTCACCATAGATGGCCAGGCTCATCTCGAGGGATTTCGCCTGTACCACCTGGAGCCAGGACATCATCTCCGTGTAGGTAGTGTATTCGGTGAAGCCTGAGGCTTCCGCCGGGGTCAACATATCGATCTGGGCGACTGCGGGGCTCACCGCGGTCAGCAGGAAGATCGTTACGATGACGGTTCTGATTACGGGAACACTCGACCTGGTTCGCATGGTCAACCTCGACTGCAGGGGTTATGTGGCGGGCCTGTCTCCCGGGCCCGGATCCGGGATTCAATCATACTCCATGTATACCTCCTGCTGGCACTGAACATTGAGGCCCATCTGATCCGCCACTACAATGATCCCGATCCCGACCTGCCGTCGGGGATCGAGGAAGGGGTGTCCGAACCGTGGAGACAGGGCTGTTCGAACGGATTGTCAACCTCCTGGGCGCCATCGTCTGGGGGCCCCATACGCTCCTGCTCCTGATCGGAGTAGGGATATTCCTCACCGTTCGACTCCGCTTCATTCAGATCCGCAGGCTCGGTCTCTCAATCCGCCTCCTGCTCCGCGGCAAGGATGACGAGGACCTCACCGGTGACATTTCCCCCCTGCAGGCCCTGACCACCTCGCTGGCAGCCACGATCGGCAACGGGAATATCGCCGGGGTCTGTACGGCGATAGCCCTTGGCGGCCCGGGCACCGTGTTCTGGATGTGGCTCGCCGCCTTCTTCGGAATGGCCACCAAGATCGTCGAGGCCGTGCTCGGGCAGCGCTTCCGGATCATCACTCCCGACGGCAGTGTGGCGGGCGGACCGATGTACTACATCAGCCGCGGTCTCGGACTCGGCTGGCTGGCGGCTATCTTCGCGTTCTTCATGGGGGGGAAGGCGCTCTTCGCGACCACGATTGTGCAGTCGAATTCGATCGCCCTGGCCCTGAAAACCCAGGTGGGTATCGCACCCTGGATCTCCGGACTCGGGCTGGCGCTGGCGGTCTGGCTGGTCATCATCGGCGGTATCAAGTGGATCGCCCGCGTCACGGTGGTGCTGAGTCCCTTCATGGTCGTGCTCTACCTCGGCGGAGCTCTCGTCACGGTCGCTCTTTTCGCGAACCGGATCCCGGAGGCGCTGGGACTGATATTCAGGGGCGCGTTCAACCCCCAGGCTGTCGGCGGAGGAATCGCGGGCGCCACCATCGCGCACGCGATACGCCAGGGTTTCGCGAAGGGAGCCTACTCGAACGAGGCCGGGACGGGAACGGCGGCCGTCTTCCACGCCGCCGCCCGGACCAGTGAACCTGCCCGGCAGGGGATGATCGCGGCGCTTGATGTGTTCATCGACACGCTGGTGGTCTGCACCCTCACCGCCCTGGCAGTGCTGGTGACAGGGGCATGGACAGAAGGGATCAGCACCGAGATGACCGTCAACGCCTTCAACACCGCAATCCCCGGCATCGGTGGTCTGATCGTGGCGGCTTCCTCACTTCTCTTCGGTTTCTCGAGTCTCATCGCCAACCCGTATTACGGCGAGATCTCATACAGTTACCTCTTCGGGCCGAAGATCCGTCTCCCCTTCAGATGGCTGTTCTGTATCCTCATCTTCCTGGGCGCTTCGATGGGGGTCGAGACCAGCTGGTCGATCGGCGACATATTCAACGGGATGATGGCGCTGACGAATCTCATCGGGGTGGCAGTGCTCTCCGGTGTCGCGATCAGTTCGGTCCGGACATATCTGGACCGGCTCGAACCGGAGAGAGATTCGGAAACGGTCAGCTGACCGAAGACATCATGGCAGCGGTCATTGCCCGGGACCGGTGTGGACCTGACCGGCCATCTTCTCCATCTGCGTCACATACATCCCGCAGTTCGATCCGATCGCGTTCTCCCGCACCTCACCGATACTCAGCAGGGTATCGTAACCGCACGCCTCGAATGATTCGACTCTCGCGCGGTTGGAAGCCTCATCATCCGGATCGATCAGCCCGACCAGCCGTGAATCGACCGACGCGTGGGTGGGATTGATCGGCGTCAGTTTGATGAAGAACCGATCGGGAGAGAAGAGGGGCAGAAGCGCGGCCGGTTCAAGAGGCAGACCGACCGCCGGGGCGAAGTTCAGGGTAATCCGCCGATCCCCGGCCCGGAAGAACCGGTCACCGTACGCGGCAATCTGTTCCAGCGACCAGGTCCGGCAGGGAATGAGCCGACGTCGACTCTCTTCGTCGGTGGTGTGCAGTGAGAACTGCATCTGGAACCGGCCACCGGAGTAGTGCGTGTCTTTGATCGTGATGAGCCGCTCGAAGAAGTCATCACAGCCCGACGGAGCCACCGTCGAAACGCTGGGCAGCAGTCCCGGTAGTTCGTACCTGTCGGGCAGAGTTTCGAGCACCTCCAGCACGGCCTCGTTCAGGGCGGGATCTCCCATCCGGGCGAACTGCAGCTTCAGTTTCGGCACCGGCACCCGGCCGTCCGGATACCGCCTCCGGATCAGGAAGTCGATCTGGGCCATGATCTCATCCCGCGAGAGTTTCCCGGCGTAATCTCCCCCTGCGTCGCAGATCGGACAGCCGACCGGACAACCCCTGAGGGTCGACACGATCAGCACCCATTTCTCTTCGCGCGAGAAGGGCGGCTGGACCGATTCCACGAATTCGATCGCGTAGCCGTCCTCGAGCCGGGCCACGAACACTTGGGCCAGCTCATCTTCTCCGGTGGTTCGTACGATCTCCAGGTTCACGACTCATCCCTTCCCTTCACCAGTGATACAGCGGCCATGGCCGCCTCCAGACCATCCCCGACCGCGATCCCCACCTGTCCGAGCGCGCCGAGTCTTGCGTCCCCCACGATATACAATCCCTCCCAGCCGGTACCAACCGTAGCCGTGTCACCGCCCCTCAGCTCCTCCGGCAGGTGATCTGTCGCGGTTTCCCTGCCTATGGCCGCGACGACTCCGTCGCAGTGGAGCGAGTCCTCCACCTCTTCCGACGAGAAGGTCACCGTCATCCCCTCCCCCGATCTCCTCAGACTCCCGATCCCGATCCCGTAGCGGATCGAAATGTTCTCATCTGCCGCCACCAGATCGATCAATCTCTTTCCGGCCTGGAGGGTTGCCCCCCTGACCAGCAGGGTGACACCGGCGCCTGCCCCGGCCAGCGAAAGGGAGTAATCGAGCGCCGCCTCGCCCCCTCCGATGACTGCCACCCTCTCCGGGACCGGGTCGGCCTCGAGCAGTTCCCGGACTTCGTAGCAGAAACCCCGACCTCGCAGCTCTTCACTCCCCGGTGCTTCGAGCAGGACCGGCCGGGTGCCGGTCGCGACGACCACCGCTCCGGCGCCTATGACACCTTCGGACGAGTCCACCACGAGATGCCCGCTGTCGCGCCTGATGCCGGAAACCACAGCCGGTACTATCTCAACCCGGAACCGATCGAGGAACTCCCTCAACCGGTTCGAGATCTCCCGGCCGTCCATCGGTTCCAGCCCGGGGTAGTTCTCGACCGACCAGGCGTTGCCTATCAGTCCTCCCGGGCGTCCGGTGCGGTCGAGGAGGACCGGCATCACCCCCATGCGCGCGCACTGAACGGCGGCGGCGCAGCCCGCGGGTCCCGCGCCGACGATGATGATCGAGGTCGACCTCACCGGTCTTGTGCCCTGTCATGCGACAACCGTCGCATTCGAGCGGCCTCGAGGATCTCCCGGGTGCTCATCATCACGGCCACGGAATCCGCCATCGAAAGAAGTGAGCCCAGATGATGGTCTTCGCTTTTCGAGGCCATGGCATCGACGGCGACATACACCTCATATCCCCGGCAGAACGCCGAACGGGCAGTCGTCTCACAGCACATGTGGGTCAGGACACCCGTCACGAGCACCTGGTCGATCCCTTTCTCCTCAAGGATTGATTGGAGCGGTGTGTCGAGGAAGGCGTCATACGTGTTCTTGCGGATGATCCTCTCGCTATCGAGCGGAGCGAGTTCGGGGATGATCTCGGCATCCGGCTCATCTGTAGCGATGTAGTCGGAGAAGAACTTCCCCAGCATACCGAGATCGTGCTCTCCCTGGTGGCCGTGCCGCGTGAAGATCACCTCGGCTCCGATGGTCCGCCAGCGGTCAACCAGTTCTCTCACGTTCGGGATGATGAGTTCCGCCATGGGCAGGTATGAGCGTCCATCGGAGGAGGTGAAATGGACGTTCATGTCAATCACCAGCAGCGCCGCCCGGTGCGGGTCGAGGGAGAGGCTCGGACGGGGAGCGACCCTCTCTCTGATCGCCCTGAGCCACGCTTCGGTCCCCAGTCCACTCACGCTCCGGCGTCCTTTCCCTGCACGGATCATCCCGGCATGGCCCCGACTTGCGGGGTTCTATCCGGTGGTCTACACTCCACCCTTCCTCATCGCATAACTGCCGGAGGTCGCGATGGAGATCGTTCTGAAAGAGGTTCAGACCAGGAAAGATCTCAGAGAGTTCATATTCCTTCCCGCCAAGATACACAGGGGACGGGAGAACTGGGTACCTCCCATCTGGACCGATGAATGGAATCTCTTCGATCCCGGGAAGAACGAGTCTTTCTCTCACTGCGACACGATCCGGCTGCTGGCCAGGCGGGGTGATGAAGTCGTCGGCCGGATCATGGGTATCGTCAACCGGCGCTTCAACGAACATCGGGGCGAGAAGACTGCCCGGTGGGCATGGCTCGAGGCCCGTGAAGATCGGGAGTTGATCCACACCATGCTGGACCGGGTCGAGGACTGGTCCCGCCAGCTGGGCATGGAGCGGATCATCGGACCGTACGGCTTCTCCGATCAGGATCCGGAGGGGTATCTGATCAAGGGATTCGAGAATCGGGCCACGATCGCCACCTATTACAACTTCGAATGGCTGCCGGGAATCATAGAGGAGGAGGGGTACGTCAAGGATATCGACTATTTCGTCTACACCTATCCCATCCCCGATCCTATCCCGGAACAATACCAGCGGATCTGTGATCGGGTCAGGGAGCGCGGCTTCGAAGTCACCGAATTCACGAAGCGCAGGGAATTGAAACCGTGGGTGAAGCCCATTCTCAGCCTCATGAACGAGACCTACACCGAGACCAACATCTACGGCTATGTCCCGCTTACCGAGAAGGAGATGGAGGACCTTGCCAGACGCTACCTGCCCCTACTCGATCCGCGGCTGGTCAAAGCAGTGATGGTGGATGGCGAGCCGGTCGCCTTCGTGATCAGCATGCCCGACCTCACCCTCGGCATCCAGCAGGCGAAAGGCCGACTTCTGCCCTTCGGCCTGCTCAAGATCCTGAGAGCTGCGAAGAAGACGACCCAGCTCGATCTCCTCCTCGGGGCGGTGAAGAAGGATTATCGCGGTCGCGGACTTGATATCCTTATGGGAGCCGCGATCTTCCGCTCGGGGATTGAAGCAGGAATGAAGGTCATCGATACCCATCACGAGATGGAAACCAATGAAACCGTCCGCTCCGGAATGGAGCGGATGGGGGGCGAGATCTACAAGATCTTCCGGGTCTGGCAGAAGGATCTCGGACCCGTGGCTGACTGACCACCCGATCCCGGCCGAGCAGATGGACAGACCGATCAACAACATCGCCCTGATCCTCAATCCCGAATCGTTCCGGAACGCCAGGAACCGCGGGGAGACCGAGGAGTTCGCGAACGCCTTCC
>JALGWK010000125.1 GCA_025774205.1 bacterium | reverse complement strand
GCGGTCGGGGGCGGAGTGGCGTATGAATACGCCACGAGCTGGTCGTTCCACCCGGCGGAGTCCCTCACCTTCCTGGTGCCCTCCTGGTTCGGGTTCGGTGAGCCTACCTACTGGGGGAAGATGCCCTTCACCAACCATCCCTACTACATGGGTCTCATCCCTCTCCTGCTGGCGGGGATCGCGGTGGTCACGCGCCGGAAGGAACGCTTCGTGCAGGTGCTCGCCCTCATCGGCGGCCTGGCCCTGCTCGTCTCCTTCGGGAAGTGGCTACCCCTTCTCTACGGCCCACTGTTCAAATTCCTGCCCTTCTTCGGCAAGTTCCGGGTGCCCGCCATGATCCTGGTGCTGCTCGTCCTGGCGGTGGCGGTACTGGCGGCCCTCGGACTCCAGCGCTTCCTGGGGATGGAAGGAGAGGTAAAGGAGCGCTGGACCCGGATCATGCGCTTGGCGGCCATCTCCCTGGGAGTACTCTTCCTGATCGTTCTGGCCGGCAAGGCGGCTTTCCGGTCGGGGTACGAAGCCGCCGCGATTGGAACAACCGGGCCACGGTTCGTCCATGACGCCTATGAACTCTTCCACGGCGACCTGCTGAGGGTGCTCGGGCTCGCCGCTCTGGCGGCCTTCACCCTGCACGTCGCCCTCGCCGGGCGCCTGAAGATGGCGATCGCCGCCTCCCTCATCTGCCTCCTCACGGTGGTCGACCTGTGGGTCGTGAACGCCCGGCTGGTGGAGACGGTCTCGCGTTCGGTCGAATATGAGTCGATCACCTCGAATCCCCACTCGGAATTCCTGAACGCGCAGCCCGGTCCCTTCCGGATCGCGGATTTCGGACTTCCCGTTCCCAGAAATTACTGGATGTCGCAGCGGCTGGAGGATATCAACGGCTACAGCCCGGCCAAACTGCGCCACTACCAGGAACTGCTCGAAAAGCAGCAGAACCAGTTCATGGCGGCGCCGAATCTGCTGGCCATGCTGAACACGCGCTACATCATCTATCCCGAAGATCTTCCGGAAGACCAGTTCATCCGGGTGTTCACCGCGCCGCACTCGGACCGGCCTGGCTGGTGGGGGAGGTGATCAGGGCCGAGAGTGACGAGGTCATCATCGACGCGCTCCTGCGGGGCTTCGACGCTTCCGACCGGGCGCTGACCACCGGGGAGATTGCCTCCGTCGATCGTGAAGCTGCCGCTGGCGGCTCCGTGACCCTGCTGGAACGGGACCTCCACACGGTGCGGTACCGGGTCGAGGCTGCCGGTCCGGTTCTGCTCGTGATGAGTGAGATGCATATCCCCTCCGGATTGATCGCCACCATCGACGGCACCCGGGTGCCGGTCCATCGGGTGAATCATCTGCTCCGGGCGGTGCGGGTGGATGGTCCCGCGACCGGCAGCGGCGCGCGGATCGTCGAGGTCAGCTACGCTCCGGTGAGCGTCAGGGGCGGGCGGCTTCTTTCGATCGGCGCTTTGCCGATCGTCCTCCTCCTGGCCGGCCTCGGCTTCTGGCGGAACCGGCGAGAGCTGATTCCCAAGCTAGAGGAGGGCGGGGGAGCGGAAGAGGGTGATGTAGAGGGAGCAACGGCAGAAGACGTGGAAGAGGGAGGGTGATCCCCTGGGTCTGTTGAAAGGAATCGCCGGGGGCTTCCTCCGGAAGATCGCGGGGTACCGGTTGGTCCGGAAGATCGTGGATTTCCTCACCGAGGCCGACCGGGGGGAGATCCCCCCGACAGTACGCCCCGACCTCGGGGAATTCACTGACACAGCGGGGAACCGGATCACCCTCTGGTCGGGTATGCGCGACTGGCTGAAACCGGAGTGGCGCTCGATGTTCGAGCTCTCGGTGAATGAAACTCCGACGGTCACGGACGCAGCCGCCCATGCCAGTCGCCGTTCGGTGGAAGAGGCGATCCGTTTTCTGCGTCTCGCGGGAGTCGAGGTGGAAGGGCTGAAGATCGCCGAGATCGGCTGTTACGACGGCACTCGCTCGTTCGCGTTGGCTGGACTTGGTGCTGCTGTGGTGATCGCCACCGATATCGCGGAGTACTATCTCAACCAGCAGGAACAGGCAACCCTCTCTGCCGAAGAGGTGGAGGCGGGCCGGCAGCTTCAGCTGCGCCGGTTCGCGGCCGGCGCGGAAACGTGCGAGCGGCTCTTCGGCTGGTCCGGCCTGCGCGACCGGGTCACCTTCCGTGAGGACGACATCTGCGCCACGGAACTTCCCGGGGAGGCGTTCGACCTGGTCGTGTCGTGGGAAGTACTCGAGCACGTGGAGCAGCCGACCGCCCTCTTCCGGAACCTGGCCTCGATTCTGAAACCTGGCGGACTCTCATTCCATGAATACAACCCCTTCTTCTCGATGAACGGCGGGCACAGCCTCTGCACCCTCGATTTCCTCTGGGGGCACGCCCGCCTCACGGAGGAGGATTTCATCCGCTATCTCCGGGAATTCCGGCCGCGGGAAGAAGAGGTGGCCACACGCTTCTTCACCCGGAACCTCAACCGGATGAGCCACGAGGACCTGCGTGTCGCGGTGTCTCAGGCAGGACTGGAACTGGTGACCTTCCTGCCCTGGTACGATCCCTTCGATGAACGCCTTCTCGATCGGGAGACTGTGGCGGCTGTCCGGGCTCTCCATCCCTCGGTCGGGGCGGAAGATCTGCTGGCGCGCAATGTCTGGGTCGTACTGGGGAAGCCGGACCGGGCCTGATGATGGGACCCGTTTCGAGAATCATCCGCAGGCTGCGCGAGGCACCCCTGGTGGGTGAGTTCCTGGTATTCGCCTTCTCGACCATCCTCCTGCAGGCATCCCGCTTTGGTGTCAATATTTACTGCGCCGACCTGCTCGGACCGGAGATCTGGTCCCTGTGGCTCATCCTGAACCTCGGTCTGGCCTACATCGGTATCTTCCATCTCGGTCTCATCAACGCGATGAACCGGGAGGTCCCGTACTCCCGCGGCATGGAGGACGAGGAACAGGTCAGACTGATCGAGTCGGTGACGCTCGGGGTGGTGCTGATTTCGGCCGGCGTTGTCGGATCGGTGCTCCTGCTCGGTTCGACGATCCTGGCCTCCGACACCCTGCGCGGGCCGCTTTCGAACCTGGCTCTCCTCCTGGCGGTCTCCCTTTTCTCCATCTATCTGCAGACCTCCCTGAAGGCGAACAGCCGGTTCTATCGGATGAGCTGGCAGCAGCTCGTTTTCGCCGGACTATTACCGCTGCTCGTGATCCCCTTGTCGCGCAGGTCCGGACTCCCCGGGTTCATCGGAGGGCAGGCGATCGCCGTGGGCGCCGTGGCCGTGGGGATGGCGGTCATCTGGAAGTTCAACCTGAGACCCCGCTTCGACCGCCGTGAGACCCTCCGTCTCATGCGGATCGGATTACCCATTCTGGGAGTAGGGATCCTCTATGTGCTGCTGACGACTGCCGACCGGCTCGTCATCATCTCCCTGCTCGATCGCATCAAGCTCGGATACTACGGTCTGGCGATCATGGTGGTCGGGATCATCGGACTGATCCCCATGCTCGTGGCCCAGCAGAGCTATCCGCGAATGGCGGAGATCTGGGGGCGGACCGGTCAGGTGAGTGATGTCATGATCTGGGTCCGACGGCAGGTGGTGATGTCGGCGGGGATCACCATCCCCGTGGTGGCACTCGTCCTCCTGGCGGCCACCCCCTTCGTCACCCGCTTCCTGCCCGACTACGTGCCCGGAATCAGGGCGATGAAGATCATCGCCATCGGGCCGCTCTTCCTGGCCCTGGCCAGCGGATTCGGCAACCTGCTCAACGTGCTCAACCGGCAGACCTGGTATCTCGTCATTCAGGGCTGCGCCCTGTTCCTGAATGTCACCCTGAATGTCATCCTGGTGAAAGCCGGGCTGGGCATCTCGGGAGTTGCGATCGGAACGACCATCACCTACGCGCTCTACGGAACCGTCCTCGTTATCGTCGGATGGGGGATCGCGCGGCGGGAGAGTGTCCCGGCGGCAGGAGAGGGGGGCGCCTGATGGACCTCGAGGGCATCTTCGCCTATCCGGCTCAACGCGCCCGACAGGGGGAACCGGAGTTCGAGAAGACCTACCTGGGCATCCTGGAACGTTTCTCCCGGAAATATCATCGGTACCGGCCTCTCATCGCGCTGCTGGAAGGCAGGTCCGGAACCATCCGGAAGGTCGCCCCCGACGGGATCCTCTTCCTCGGAACCTCCTTCCTCGAGCTGATGCTGGAAACGGGATCACGCACCTCCATCGCCACCCTCGCGCAGGACGAGAAAGAACTGCTGACGGCTCGCCGGCACGCGATCCCCCGTCACCTGGCCTGGAAATGGAAGAGTGAGCTCTATCGGGCCCGGATGGCGGTGTCGGCTGAATCCCGGCTGCAACTCCTGGCACGGACCGTGGAGGGGATCGAGGCGATCTTGCGGAGCAGTTCCCCGCGGGCGGTGGTCGTGAAGAACGACTCCCTCTTCCTCGAACGGGCGGTGATCGCGGCCGCCCGGTTGGCGGGGATACCGACCGTCACGATACAGCATGGTCTCTTCATGCAGGCGGCCGGGATGCACAACTGGGACGGTTACTGGACCGACCATATGCTCGTCTGGGGAGAGTTCTTCAGGGATCTCTACCTGGAATGGGGGATCGTGCCGGAGGAGCGGATCCATGTGCTGGGCTACCCCTTCCCGGTAGCGACCGATCCCGGGGCGGGAAGGATTCCTCCCCGGACCCTCTGCCTCCTGGGGCAACCGTGGGAACTGAACAGTGAAGCGCTCAGGGAGGAGAAGCATCGGATCATCGGCGAGCTCCTGGAGGGCGTAGCCCGAGACGGCCTCGAACTGGTCTACCGCCCCCATCCGGCGGAGAGCAGGAGCAGGCTGCGCGCCGCCTTTCCTTCTCTCCGACTGACCGATGAGGAGGAGACCCTCACCGGGGCGATCGGGCGGTGGGACCTCTTCCTCAGCTGGACCTCCACCGCTCTGATCGAAGTCGCCCTCCACGGACGGAGCGCGGTCCAGATCGGGAGCGAAACGATCCCGATGGATGATTTCGGGGCCGCGGGAGCGTGTCATTCGATCGCGGGTGACAGGCAGGGGATCAGGCGGTTCCTGGAAGGGGCGCAGCAGGGCGGGTACCCGCCGATGCCGGTCAGTGACAGCTATATCCACTACGATCACGATATCGCGGAGACATTCAGCAGTATCCTCGGAAAGATAAGCGGTCAGGATTTCTGACCGATCGGACCGTTCAGAGCCGTCCCAGCGCGATCCGGATCCTCAGGAAGAGATCATCGAGCGGCCGCTGCCGGAAGACGCTGCCGGAGAGGGCATAGAGCGATCTGCGGAAGGGATTCCGGGAGCCGGAGATGGCCAGGAAGTCTTCGAGCCGCCGGCGGTCTGCGCCGGTGAGCCGATCCCCGAAGATACGGGCGAATTCGCCAGCCTGCGTGGAGATCAGGTGACGGTCACCGCGACCGAGGAATCTCGCTTTCGATCTCCAGTACCGCCGGCCGAAGGGGAGGCCGACCACGTTTCCGCGGTGCTGCCGGCTCACGATATGGGGGGTTTCATCGAAGATCACCCGACCGAGAGCCGAGATGGTCTGGTAGATCCACCAGTCGTACATCACCACCTGGTCGAGTTCGGGTTCGCTGGCGAGGAGCAGATCGGCAGCTTCACGGTTGATGACCATGGTCGCCCCGGTGGCGATGTTCTCCACGAGAGCGTTGGCGAAGGCGGGACCCCGTCGCGGAACCCGGGTAGTCGAGATCTCGTTCATTTCCTCATCGGCGATGGTGAGTCGGCTGCAGTACATGGCCGGCCCCTCCCCGCCCCGCTCCTCAAGAAGAGAGACCGCCCGCGAGAGCTTGTCCGCGTGCCACAGGTCATCCTGATCACAGAAAGCTGCGTACTCCGTTCCCTCGGGCAGGGAACCGAGGAGCGTGAAAAAACTGCGATTCGCTCCGATGTTCCGGTCGAACCGGGCCTCGACGGAATCGTGCTCCCCGGTGAATGAGCCGATGATCCCGGCGGTGTCATCGGTTGAACCGTCATCCCGGATCACGATCGTGATGTCTTCCCGGTCCTGGGCGAGCAGGCTCTCGAGCAGGGAAGAGAGCCAGGTGCCGCCGTTGTATGTCGAGAGGAGTATGCTGATCATGGATGTCCCGATCCGTCTGGTCCGCGGTCGAAGCGTCGATTCTATGCCAGGGAGTGCGGTTTTGGCAAATGACAGTGGTCTTTTCCTGGTTGTACTCTGTGCGCTACCGTCATGACAACCGAACCGACGATAGTGATACGGGCCGATGCCTCCGCCGTGATCGGCGCCGGCCACGTCATACGATGTCTGGCACTGGCCCAGGCCTGGCATGATGGTGGTGGGCTGGCCCGTCTCTTCTGCAGCGAGATCCCCGACTGGCTCCGCGCCGTTGTTGAGGAAGAGGGGATTGCGGTCGACCCTGTCGGGGCGCTCAGGGGCAGCCGGGGGGACGCTCTCACCACCCGGGACCGGCTCGAAGAGACCGGTGCCGGAGCCCTCGTCCTGGACGGATATTTCGACCAGGAGTACCAGGCCACGGTACGGTCGGGCAATATCCCCCTGCTGGTAATCGATGATGACGGTCAGGCGGGCGGATATGACGCCGACCTGATCCTCGACCCGAACCCCGGCACCGACCCGCTCCGGTACGAGGCGCGGCCGGTCGACACGGAATTGCTCCTGGGGGCCGGGTACGCGCTGCT
>JALGWK010000124.1 GCA_025774205.1 bacterium | reverse complement strand
AAAGCCGGGAGCGGCTGGACGATCCTGCGGACGCTGCTGGTAGGCGGAGGCGCGGCGCTCATCATTGCGCTCTTCACCTACCTGATCGCGCCGGGATTCTTCCAGGGGCTTGAGTACCAGCTCTACGACATGCGTGTCCGGCTGGCCACCCAGCTCGACGAATATGACGGCTACGAGGGGATGATCGTCCTGATCAGGATCGACGACCGTTCCCTGAAGGAGTACGGAAGATTTTCGCAGTGGCCCCGGGAATACCACTCGGAACTGGCGCAGAAGCTGGCCGACTGGGGGGCGGCGGCGATCTTCTACGATATCGTCTTCTTCCAGGAGGATGTCGATCCGGAGGTAGACCGGCGGGTCGCTGAAGGATTTTCCGACGCCGGGGTTGTGTATTCGGCCATCAGCCTCATAGACAGTTCCAGCTTCGTCTTCATGTCCACCGTCGATGAAATGGAGGTCATCAACAACAATCCCCGCTCGGTCATCCTGGTCGACCGGATCAAGGGAGCCGATCAGCTGCCCGACCTGAGCGCCCGCCGGCGGCAATTGCTGGAGGGACCGATCCCCCGGATCACGCGCGCCAGCGCGGGTCTCGGGCTGGTAAACGCCTTCCCCGATGAAGATGGCGTGGTCCGCCGTCAGTCCCTGCTCACCCGGAACGGGGATTACGTGATGCCGACCGTAGCGTTGCGTCTCTTCCTCGATCTGGTGGGCATCAATTTCGATGAGATCGAGGTGATCCCCGGCGAAGCCCTCAAGATCGGCAACATCGAATTCCCGATCGATTCGCAGGGGCGTTACCTGATGCAATGGTATTCCACCCATGCGCCGCCCTATATGGAGATCTCCTACTACGATGTGCTGGAGGATCGGGTGCCGGGTGAATTCTTCGCCGGCAAGGTGATCATGGTCGGTCCGACCGCGGCAGCCCTCGGAGACATCAAGCCGACGCCCTCCGATCCGGCCCTGGCCGGAGTGAAGATCCACACCACGCTGTTCTCCAACCTGGCTCTCGGGCATTCCGTTACGTCGATGGGGGAGACCCTGGGGATCATCCTCACCGTTTTCCTCGGGGCGCTCGTGGCCTTCTTCGCTTTCCGTTTCCGGATCTCGATCGGAGCGCTCCTGAGCACAGCTCTCTTCATCGTCTGGCTGGTGGCGGCTGTCTACGCGATGGTGAAGTGGGCCTACTGGGTGGAACTCTTCCGGCCTGCCTTCGGCCTGGTGGTCGGATACACCAGCGCCATGGTTTACCGTTACATGACCGAAGAGAAACAGAAGCGGGTGATCAAGGGCGCCTTCCAGCAGTATGTCTCACCGGCGGTCGTTGACGAGATGCTCGATGATCCCGACAAACTCCAGCTGGGTGGGGAACGCCGGGAACTGACCATACTCTTCGCCGACATTCAGGGCTTCACGGGCTTCAGTGAGAAGCTCGAGCCGGAGGAGCTGACCAATTTCCTCAACAAGTTCCTCACCATCATGACGAACCGGATCTTCGAGTTCCAGGGAACGGTCGACAAATACATCGGCGACGCCATCATGGCTATCTTCGGCGCCCCGCTCCCCTTCGACGACCACGCCGTCAAGGCCCTCGACGCCGCCCTCGGCATGCATGACGAACTCGACAGCGTCCGGGAAGAGTGGGGTGATTTTCTCCCGGAGAAGTTCGATCTCAAGCTGGGGTTGAACACCGGACCGGTCGTGGTTGGGAACATGGGTAGTGATGTCCGCTTTGACTACACGGTCCTCGGGGACAATGTGAACCTGGCGGCCCGGCTGGAGGCGCTCACCCGGCAGTACGGGGTGAGCCTGCTGATCTCGGAATCGACCCGGGAGGCGGTCGGCAATCACTTCCTGGTCCGCGAACTCGATGGCGTGCGGGTCAAGGGGAAGGAGAAGCCGGTGGTCATCTTCGAAGTGATGGCGCGGAAGGGATCACCGGACGACACCGAAGGGAACCAGCTCCTTGCCGAGCGATTCGCGGAAGCCCTACGATTGTACCGGATGCAGAAGTGGGATGAGGCCCTGGATATTTTTACTGCGCTCGAGGATGATCCGGCGTCACAGATCTTCGCCGAGCGGTGCAGTCACCTGAAATCGGAGCCGCCCGATGATGACTGGGACGGCGTCTGGATCATGACCACGAAGTAATGCAGGAAGCCACCAAGGAGGACGGCATGAGGCCGTTACGCCCATATATCTCGATCCTGTTCACCGGACTGCTGCTGATCCCGATCATGGGAGTGCAGGCCCAGGAGGAGAATTATCCTGAGCCCGGCGCTTTCCTTATCGATTGGGAGCGACAGATGGTCATCACGCACAGTCTCGGTGCGCCGAATACCGCTCTGCCCCAGCCGGCCTGGAGGTCTTCCGCCCTGAGGGCGGCAAGGCAGTCCGCTTACCGGGACCTCCTGGAAGCGGTCAAGGGAGTCACGGTGTCATCGACGACGACCGTCGAGAACTCGATGCTCACCAGCGATATCATCAAGTCGCACATTGAGGGAGTCGTCAGCGATTTCACTGTCCTCGATATAATTTATTTCGAGAGCATGGATGTCGGAGTCATCGTGGAGATGCCGATCACCGGGGCACTCTACGACGCCGTGCTTCCAGGGGAAGCCGGCGGACGGCCGGGTGGTGAGCCACCTGCGCCAGGGACACCGCCTCCATCCCGCGCGACCGGTGCGGTCAGTGGAGTGGTCGTGGACGCCACCGGCCTCGATGCCGCCCCCGCCATGGCTCCAAAGATCCTGGATGAGAATGGCGATGAGGTCTACGGCACCACCAAAGTGATGCGGCAGTACGCCATGCAGCAGGGTGTGGTGGGATACCACAACAATGTCGCCAGGGCCAGCGAGGATGAACGGGTCGCAGGCAACCCCCTCGTCGTTCGGGCTCTTCGCACGACCGGCCCCAACGGGTGCGATCTCATCATCTCGAATCAGGATGCCCGCCGGATCCGCCAGGCGGCAGGGAACCTGCCCTTCCTGGACGAATGCCGGGTGATGATCGTACTCGGAGCCGAATAGCGTACGCGAACATCCTGACCGGTAAAGGAGCGGCACGATGAAGCCGATTATCAGATTATGCAAGGTCCCGGCGGCCATCCTCCTGGCTGTGGCACTCACTTCGTGTGCCGGGAAATTCTCGCAGCAGTCGGTACTCGACACGCCGGAAGCCCACTACCAGGCGGGGATCGAGTTCCTCGCGCGCGGCCAGGTCGCCGAGGCGCGGCACGAGTTCGAATACGCGATCGGTCTCGACCGGGACTTCGCGCCCGGTTACGAAGGGCTCGGTCTCTGCGCGCTGGAAGATGGCGACGGAGCGGGCGCCGAACGGGAGTTCAGGCGATCGATTGACAGGGATGGGGAATACGTACCGGCCCACGTCGGTCTCGGTCGGGCCTATGTGATGCAGGGACAGCACAACCGGGGTATCAGGGCCTTCGAGAACGCCATCGAGATCGACTCGAAGTACGCTCCCGCATACGAGTACCTCGGTCAGACACACGTGGAACTCAGGGACTTCAATGCCGCGGCGGACGCCTACCGCCGCGGGATCACCGAGATCCCGACCAATGCCGGGCTGAACGATGGCTGGCAGCGGGTCAGTGAGATGCAGCGGGCCACCCTCGGGGTGCCCGATGAGTACAAGGAGATCGCCCTCAGCCAGGCGGTGAGCCGGGCGGAGCTGGCGGTCCTCCTCAACTCCGAACTCGACCTGCAGGAGATATTCGTGGGGCAGCAGACACCCCGGGCGCGCACCTTCGTCCCCCCGAACCAGGCGAATCCCGCGGCCGGCCGGATCGCGGCGCCGACCGACGTCATGGGGGACCACTGGGCACGCCAGCACATCGAGAAGTGCGTCCTGCTCGGGGCAGTCGACCTGATGCCGGACGGTTCGTTCAGGCCGAACCAGGTGGTCACCCGGGTGGACATGGCCATGCTCATCCAACGTGTCCTCGTCAAGGCCTGGAATGATACCAGCTTGAGATCCCGGTTCTTCGGCAACACGAGTCCCTTCCCGGATGTGAACGGAACCCATTTCGCGTTCAACGCGGTCATGCTCGCTACAACCCGCGGCATCATGGACGGCAAACCGGACGGGACGTTCTTCCTTGAGGGTACTCTGCCGGGACATGAGGCGATTCTCATCATCCGCAATCTGAAGGGGGTGCTGGAATAGTGTCCGGTAACCGATACGTGAAACAGGCAGCCCTGCTGGTACTGGGCCTTGGCTTCATCCTGCCGGCTTCTTCACAGGCCCAGGATGTGCCCCAGGAAGGCCGGATGGTCACCGTGCAGGGCTATGGCTCGATCATCGCGGGTGACAGGGCGAAGGCTCGGGACGACGCGATAAACGATGCCCAGAGGAACGCCGTGGAGCAGGTCATGGGCACGCATGTGCAGAGCTCCACGATCACCGAGAACTTCATGCTGATCCAGGACAACATCTACACCCAGACAAGCGGATACATCTCGAACTATGAGATCACCAACGAGATGGAAGAGCCCGACATGATCACCATCACCATGCGGGCCACGGTGAAGGAGTCGCAGCTGGTATCTGATCTCGCGGCGATCGGGGTGCTGATGTCCCGGATGAACTATCCCCGTCTGCTGGTGCTGATCGACGAGCAGATCTTCATCGACGAGGGTGGTGAGGAACGCGTCCCGACAACGGTCGACAATGCCACCACGACGACCCTCTTCATGGAGATGCTCCAGCCGAAGGGCTTCCGCTTCGTCGATCCGACGACGGTGGCGATGAACACTCAGGCCAGTGTCCTGCAGTCGGCCCTGGAAGGTGACGTGGCCCAGGCGGTCACGATCGGCCGCGCCCACCAGGCGGAGGTGATCGTACTCGGCACAACCGTCTCTAAAAAGGGGACTGCCCAGTACGGCAACATGATCAGCATGACGGTCAATATCACCATGAGGATCCTCCGGGCCGACACCGGTGAGATCATGGCAACCTCGCAGGAGAACGACGCCGGCATGGGGCTCAGCCCGGTCGACGGCTCGGCCCGTGGTATCGAGCGGGCCATGAACCGGCTGGGACCGCGGCTCGAGGAGATGATCCTCGAGCGCTGGAACGCGGAGGTCACGGGCAGTCGCGTGATCGAACTGCACATCGTCAACCAGATCGGTTTCATGCAGCTGCAGCAGTTCCGCCAGCGGCTTCCCTATTATGTCCGCGGGGTTGAAGAAGTGACCCAGAAGAGTTTCCTCGAAGGTCTGGCGGTCCTGGAGGTGCGTGCCGGGACCGACGCCATGGGACTGGCGACCGAACTCGCCTCGAAGGCCTGGGAAGAGTTCACCATCGAAGTGACGGGGGTTACCGCCAACCAGGTCCGGATCAGGGTAACCCCGAAGGAGCCACGGTGAACCGTCCTCTCCGGGTAAGTGGGGGGCGGATAGACGGGCGTGTTCCGGGATCGATACTGATAACGGTCGCGGTCCTGATGGTAACCGCCGTGATCATATCGGGTCAGGCCTGGGTGCTGGCCAGGGTCAGCTTCTACCTGGGTGACGTCGGCTACAGAAAGGCCCAGAGCGAGGAGTGGACCGGGCTGGTCCTGCAGCAGTCTCTCTTCTCGGGTGACGCGGTCCTGCAGCAGTCTCTCTTCTCGGGTGACGCGGTCAAGACCGGGGCGGAGTCGAGACTCGAACTGAAGACCGGTGACGAGGGTTTCGTCATGCGGATCGACGAGAACACCGAACTCGAACTCACCCCCCAGAGTCTTGAGAACCCGGGCACCAGAGCGAGGGCCAGGGGGGGGCGGGTCTGGACCAATGTCCGCCAGATGGCCGCCAACCGGAACAATCTGACCATCGAGACTCCGACGGTGTTGGCCGCCGTACGGGGAACGGTCTTCCGGATCGACGTGCCCGAT
>JALGWK010000494.1 GCA_025774205.1 bacterium | reverse complement strand
TTCGGGCCGATTCCATCTGCTGAATCCCGTCTCCTGGGTCAATACGTTTGCCAGTGAGGATCTCGAGCATGATGGAACGGTCGAGATCGAGAACACCAGGCTGTCCGGCATGCGTGATTTTCTGGTCGTGCCGGCCAACCACACCTTCATCTGCAACCATCCGGAGACCATCAGGCAGACGATCACGTTCCTCCGGAACGGCAGCTTCGAACATCCCGCCTCTGAACCTTCCACCCCGGAAGTGTAAACCTCCCCGTTCGCCCATCCGTATGTACCTGTGAGGGGTAGTTCGATATCTGCCTGACTCTGGAACAGGAGGAGTCGACCATGCATCGGAACCGGATCCTCACAATCCTCATCCCCGGCATTCTCATGGTCGGATGCGGCAGCAGCCCGACCAGGCCGGTTCGACCCTCCCTCCCGCGGTCACTCAGCGAGCAGGAAGTCGCGCTCATCGCCTCCGACAACAGTTTCGGCATCAAGCTCTTCAGCGCCGTCAGCGCAGCGGAGGGCGCGACGAACATCTTCATCTCCCCGTTGAGCGTCTCGATGGCGTTGGGCATGACCCTGAACGGCGCGGCTGGCGAGACCTATACCGCCATGCATGAGACCCTCGAACTCGCCGGTCTCACCGAGGAGGAGATCAACCAGGCCTACCGCAGTCTCATCGACCTGCTCACCAACCTCGATCCGAAGGTCGTCTTCGAGATCGCCAATTCAATCTGGTATCGGGACACCTTCCCGATCGAACAATCCTTTGTTGATGTGAATCAGACGTACTTCGACGCCGAGGTCCGGGGGCTCGATTTCTCACTTCCGGAAGCGGCCGACATCATCAATGCCTGGGTGGACGGGCAGACGCAGGGAAGGATCACGGAGATTGTAGACAGTCCGATCGACGCCGTGACGATGATGTATCTCATCAACGCCATCTACTTCAAGGGGGACTGGACCTACCGGTTCAAGGAGAGTGCCACCGAGGACCGGCCCTTCACCCTGGCCGATGGATCCACGCGGCAGGTTCCCATGATGTTCCTCGAGGACGTCACCCTCGCAGAGGGCAACGGTGAGAACTACCAGGCGGTGGATCTGGCCTACGGAGACAGCCTCTTCACCATGACCATCATCGTCCCTGATGCCGGCATGGATATCGAGGCGTTCATCGCCGATTTCGACAGCGATGAGTGGGCCCGCCTTTCCGGGGCCTGGCGGCGAGAGAAATTCGGCCTGTTCGGGATGCCGAAATTCACCCTCGAATACGAGATCAGGCTGAACGACGTCCTGAAAGCCCTCGGAATGGAGATCGCGTTTGATGATTACCTGGCCGACTTCACCCGCATGTACGTGGAAGAGGATCAGCCGAACCTGTTCATCAGCGAGGTCAAACACAAGACGTTCATCAACGTGGATGAGAAAGGCACCGAGGCCGCAGCTGTCACATCGGTCGAGGTGGGTTACAGAAGCGGACCAGAATCAATGATCGTGGATCGACCATTCCTTTTCATCATTCGTGAGCGCTTCATTCGTGAGCGCTTTACGGGAACGATCCTGTTCATCGGGAAGATGATGGATCCGGGGGCCTGAGAACATGGCCGGCGATGCATGCGCCAGCCCGACGACAAGCAGAGGTGGATTGTCATGAGGCACCGAAGAATCAGCCTGTTACTGCCGTTGATAACGGTCTTTACCCTGGCCTCCGTTGGCTGCGGCGGCAGTCCCACCGATCCGGGCAGGAGAACCCTTCCCCGCGCCCTCAGCGAGCAGGAATTGTCGCTGATCGCCTCCGACAACATCTTCGGTCTCAATCTCTTCCAGGCGATAGCCGAGGCGGAGGGGGAGACCAACATCTTCATCTCCCCGTTGAGCGTCTCGATGGCGCTCGGCATGACCCTGAATGGCGCCTCCGGCGCGACCTATACTGCCATGCAGGAGACCCTTGAACACGCCGGTCTCACCGAGGAGGAGATCAACCAGGCCTACCGCAGTCTCATCGACCTCCTCACCAACCTCGATCCGAAGGTCGTCTTCGAGATCGCCAATTCGATCTGGTACCGCGAGGGCTTCAACATCTCCCCGACCTTCGTGGACGTGAACCAGACGTACTTTGACGCAGCCGTCCAGGCCCTCAACTTCTCCGCCCCAGGGGCGGCCGGGATCATCAACCAGTGGGTTGAAAACGCCACCCACGGTAAGATCGATGAGATCGTGGATGATCCGATCAGCGCCGCGACGGTGTTGATCCTGATTAACGCCATCTACTTTAAAGGGAACTGGACCTGTCGGTTCGATGAGAGTGCAACTGAGGATCGGCCGTTCAC
>JALGWK010000123.1 GCA_025774205.1 bacterium | reverse complement strand
GGGAATCGGGATGAATACCACCGCCGTCTCGAGGAACTGGTCACCGAGCTGGAGGCACTCCAGACCTGGATCCACGGCCGCCTCGACGAGTACCGGGATCGGGCATTCTACGTCTTCCACCCGGCGTGGGGTTATTTCGCCGACGAGTTCGGTCTGCAGCAGAAGGCGATCGAGATCGAGGGGAAAGATCCGAGCGATCACGATCTGACCCTGATCCAGACCGGGATGCGAAGTGATCGGGCCTCGGTGATCTTCGTGCAGCCGCAGATCGGGAGCCGGGCGGTGGAGGCGATCGCGGTCGCGGCCGGGGCGGAGGTACGGATCCTCGATCCGCTCGTCCGGGACGTCATCGCGAACCTGAGAAGCGTGACCGACGCCATCGCGGAGACGTTCAAGTGAGCCAGGGCCGCCCCGCTGCCGAAATTGAACACGTCACCTTCAGCTACCCGGGGAGTGCGGATCCCTTCCCGATCCTCGAAGACGTCACCTTTCAGATCGAAGCGGATGATTACGTTGGCCTGATCGGTCCGAACGGGGCCGGGAAGACCACCCTTCTGAGGATCATGCTGGGACTGCTGAAGCCCGATTCCGGCCGGGTGAGCATCCTGGGGATGTCCCCGGTCGAGGCCCGGTCACAGATCGGATATGTGCCCCAGCACGCCGGCATCGACGCCACGGTCCCGGCGACCGTCCTCGACGTGGTGCTGATGGGGCGGCTCCACCGTTCCAGTTGGGGGCCGAAGTTCACCAACGAGCATGTAGAGAAGGGCATGGAGGCACTCCGGAAGACCGGAGTCGAGGACCTTGCCCGCCGGACCATCGCCGAGCTCTCGGGCGGCCAGCGTCAGCGCGTTCTGATCGCCCGGGCCCTCGCTTCCGAAGCCAGAATCCTCCTCCTCGATGAACCGACGGCCGGTATCGACGCGCCGATGGAACGGTCGTTCCATGAACTGCTGGGCACCCTCAACGAAGAGTTCCCCATCGTCCTCGTGAGTCACGATATCGGCTTCGTATCGGCGCACATGAAGACGATCGCCTGCCTGAACCGGAGACTGGTGTGCCACGGCGCGCCCGAAGTCACCAGGGACCTGATCAGCGAGGCGTATATCGATCACGGAGTTCATCGCCTGGTCACTCACGATGACGACTGTCCGACCTGCCTGCCCGACGACGAGAACCAGGGATGATCGACTTCTTCAGGGATATGGCGATAAACCCGCTCCTGCTGACGGGACTCCTGGCAGGCCTCGTCGCCAGTATCGCCTGCGGTGTCATCGGACCGTATGTCGTCACGAAACGGATCGTCTTCCTGGTCGGTGCCATCGCGCACACCGCGGTCGGGGGGATCGGCGCGGCGATCTTTCTGAGACATCATTTCCCGGCGACGTTCGGAAATCTCGATCCCTTCCACGGCGCGGTCGCGGCCGCGATACTCGGGGCGATCGTGATCGGGGTCGTGCACGACCGGGTCCAGGAACGTATGGATACCCTGATCGGCGCCATGTGGGCCATCGGGATGGCCACGGGGATCCTGCTGGTGAAGTTCACCCCCGGTTACCACGTGGAGTTGATGAGTTACCTCTTCGGCAACATCGCCGTGGTCCAGGGGGCAGATGTGCTGCGGCTGCTGGTGATGGATATCGTCATCGTCAGCGTCGTGGTGCTCTACTACAAGCGATTCCTGGCGGTCTGTGTTGATGAGGAATACGCGAAGCTCCAGGGGGTCGACACCCTCAGGACGAACCTCGTTCTGCTTACCGTAGTGGCGCTTACGGTGGTGAGCCTGATGCAGATCGTGGGGCTCATCCTGGTGATCGCGCTGCTCACCCTGCCGGCCGCCACGGCGGGACACTATATGAAACGCCTGGGATGGATGATGGTGGTCGCGACGGGGCTCTCCGTGCTGCTGACGACCCTGCCGCGGATGGCCGTCTACGGTTCCGGCGTATCACCGGAATCGGCGATCGTGCTCACGGCTGGCGCGATCTACCTCTGCTCGGTCCTCTTCCGCCGTCTCCGTTCGGTCTGAACCGTCTCCGGCCCTTCAGCTCGACCGCCTTGTCATACAGCGCCAGCATAACCCTCGCTATCTACGGTTTCTCCGACAGGCTCCTCAGGGCAGCAGTTTCCGCTCCTTGGCGGCGTCCAGCAGTTCCTGCCGGAAGGCGGGATCGGCTATGTCGATCAGCGCCTCTACCCGTTCCCGCCGGTTCTTCCCGAAGATATTGGCGATCCCGTGCTCGGTGATGATGTAGTGGACATCGGCCCGGCTCGTTACCACCCCGGCACCCTGCTTCAGGAAGGGGACGATCCGGGAGAGTTCACCACCTTTGGCGGTCGAGGGCAGGGCGATGATCGGTTTGCCGCCCTTCGAACGGGCCGCCCCCCGGATGAAGTCGACCTGTCCGCCAAATCCGGAATAGATCTTCGGACCGATCGAGTCGGAACAGACCTGACCGGTGAGGTCCACCTCGATGGCCGAATTGATCGCCATCAGGTTCTCGTTCTGACTGATGATGAACGGATCGTTCACATAATCGACCGGGTGGGCCTCGATCAGGGGATTGTTGTCGATGTAATCGTATAATTCCTCGCTTCCGAGGGCGAAGGTGATGATCACTTTCCCCTGGTGGAGCGTCTTCCTGAAACCGGTCACTACCCCGCGCTGGATGGCCTGCATGGCCCCATCGGAGATCATCTCGGTGTGGATGCCCAGCTCGAGCGGTCCCTCAAGGGCGTCGTATACTGCGTCGGGTATCCCGCCGATACCCATCTGCAGGGTCATGCCCGGTTCGATCATGCCGAGGATATGCTGGCCGATGGCCATTTCCACCGGATTGGCCGGTTTCTGTTCCAGCGTGGGCAGCGCCTCGGTGTGTTCCACGATCTTGTTCACCCGGTTCACGTGGATGAACGAGTCACCCAGGACCCGCGGCATCTTCTCATTGACCTGCGCGATGATCGTATCGGCGGTCAGACTGGCCGCTTTCGAAGCCAGCGTCTCGACGCCAAAGCTCATGAATCCGTGCTCATCGGGTGGGGAGAGCATGATCATGCAGACGTCGAGCGGAATGATCTCCTCGTAGAAGAGTCGGGGGATCTGGTGCAGGAAGATCGGCACGTAGTCGGCCCGGGCGTCGTTGACCGCTGCCCGGTCGGCCGGACCCACGAAGAGTGAGTTGTGCCGGAAGTGGCCCTCCATCTCGGGAGCGGAGAGAGGATCATCTCCCAGCAGGAGGACATGGTTCAGCTGAACGTGTTCCAGTTCGTCCTTCCGTTCGGCCAGGGCCCGGATCAGTGCCTGGGGGATCGCCGCGTTCCCGCCGTAATAGACGCGGTCCCCGGTCTCGATGACCGAGACGGCTTCCTCCGCGGTCGTCAGTTTCGCTTTGAAGTCGTCGTGCCAGTTCATGACTGTGCCATCCCCTCCAGGCAGTCTTCGATCGGTGAGGCGGGGATGTCGAACGACTCACCGGTGACCTCGTGGACCATCTTCCCCCGGTAGAGGTAGGTGCCTGCCCCGATCCCGGGATCGTCACAGACGGCTGTCTGGAGCCCGAGGTCCGCGATGGTATTGACATATGGCAGGGCGGCGTCGGCGAGGGCTCGTGAGGCGGTACGGGCCATATTCGATGTCAGGTTCGGTACGCAGTAGTGGACCACCCCGTGCACGTTGTAGGTCGGATCATCGATCGAGGTGGGACGGCTCGTCTCGATGCAGCCGCCCTGGTCGATGGCGAGATCGACGATGACGCTGCCGCTGCGCATCTTCATCACCATGTTCTCGGTGACGATCTTGTCCGAACGTTCTCCGGGTACCAGGACAGCGCCGATCATGACGTCAGCGATCTGGGTGAAGTACCGCAGGTTGTCCCTGGTTGACAGAGCGGTGACTACCTGGCCCCTGAAGATGTTGTTGATCTCCCGGAGCTGTTCCATGTCGATATCGAGGACCACGACGTGGGCGCCGCTCAGGTGGGCCACGCCGGCGGCGGCCTGACCGACCGTGCCGCCTCCGAGGATGAGCACGGTGGGTGGCGGCACCCCCGGTACACTGCCCATGAGGATCCCCCGGCCGCCCTCCTCGGTCTGGAGGTAGTTCGCGGCAAGATGCACGGCCATCTGGCCAGCCATCTCGCTGAACGGTTTCTTGACCGGTATCAGGCCTTCAGCGTCCCGGATGATCTCGTACCCGATGACCGTGGTCTCGAGTTCCATCAGACGTTCGATCTTCTCCTTCGGATAGACCGCCAGGTGCTGGAAGGCGCAAATGATCGAACCTTTCTTCAGCAGGTCGAGATTCTCGGTCAGGATCGAGCCGACCTTGCAGACCATGTCAGCCCGCTTGTAGACCTCCTCGGGGTGATAGACGATCTGGGCACCGGCCGCTTCATAGCGCCCATCCTCGAAAAAGGCCGCGTCTCCGGAGCCCCGCTCTACGATCACGGTGTGCCCGTTTTCCGTCAGAAGGGAGACAGCGCGCGGGGTCAGGCCGACACGATGCTCGTGGCGGTTGAATTCTCTGGGAATGCCGATGTCCACGGTCGGACCTCCTCTCCACCATCAGTGGTGGAAGCGGAATGGTTGTGTTCTCAGGGCTGGTTCGTAGGATCCCAGCTGGTGCGGAGATCTTCGTTCAGTCCGTTCAGGATTGCCATCTGTTCATCGGACATTGTGAAGTCGAACACTTCGGCGTTGGCGAGGATATGCTGCGGCCTCGCCGACTTCGGTATCACGATCAGGTCGTGCTGCAGCGCCCAGCGGATGAGGACCTGCGCGGGTGATCGTCCGATCGCGTCCGCGACTGCTTTGACTCTCCCGTCATCGAGCCGTCGGCCCTTGGTCAACGGGCTGTATGCCTCCAGCACGATCCCTTCCTGCCGACAGCGATCAAGCAGGTCGGTCTGATTGAGGAAGGGGCTGAACTCGACCTGGTTCACCGCCGGTCGCACGCGGCAGGAGGCCAGGAGTTCGTCCAGGTGCCGGATCATGTAGTTGCTGACCCCGATCGCCCGGCAGAGACCCTGCCCGGATATCGTTTCCAGGGCCCGCCACGAATTGCTCCGCCTCGTCTCGACCGGCCAGTGGATGAGGTAGAGATCGATATAATCGAGTCCCAGGGTATCGAGACTCCGCTGGAAGGCATCGATCGCCGCTTCATACCCGTGATCGTCGTTCCAGAGCTTGGTCGTGACGAAGATATCCTCACGGGGGAGACCGCTCTCGCGGATCGCGCGCCCGACGGAAGACTCGTTGCCGTACATCATCGCGGTGTCGATGTGCCGGTAACCGATCTCGAGGGCGTAGAGGACCGCGTGTTCCGCGACCGATCCATCGGGGATCTGGTACATGCCCAGACCCAGTCTCGGGATCGATGTGCCATTGTTCAGATCGATGCGGGAATCGATTCGCAGATCCATGATCTTTTCTCCGGCACGCTGGCTCAGAGGGCTGAATCGGGTGTAACTATATAATGGCATATCCGTAGTCAGGCAGTACCTGAATCGTACGGCTCCAAAGGTTGCCGACTGGCTCAAGCGGTTTATTCCCGGGCCGCGGGCGAAGAAGGGAGCCGTGACCGGCGCCTTCCTGCTGGCCCTGCTGGGGGTTGTCTATTCTTACAGCGATCTGCGGACCGGCTTCGGCCAGATAACAGACATGCTGATCGGGCTGCTCTTCGGCGCGGCGATGCTCGGCCTCTGGTGGGGGGCTATTGCCCTGGGGCTTACGATCGCGCGTCGGATACCCCGCTGGTTCCCGGGCGCCTTTTTCGTGGCCTTCATCATCCTGATGGAGAACGCGATGCCCGGCGGGCTGGATAAGGTTGCCATCATCCTCCTCCTGGCTTCGGCTATCATCGGTGGGGCGGTGATGGTAATGACCGATTCCTCCTGGCGAGACGCCCGGAAGGGGAAGCGGATCGCCATCCCGGTCGGGGTTGTTCTCTCCATGGCCTCGTTCGTGATCTTCTTCGTCTGGCTCGGGAACCGGGGGAGCGCCGAGGATCTCGTAAAGGTGGAGGACCCGGTGCATCGTCCGGTGACGCAGATCGACGCTCCCGATCCCTCCCTGAACGGTCCCTTCCCGGTCGTTCACATCACCTATGGCAGCGGAGCAGATCGCCGACCTGAATTCGGTGAGGAGGCTGACCTCCTGACCGACGCCATCGACGCCAAACCTTTCGTCGGGAAATTGAGTGGATGGAAAGGCAGGCACCGCAATCGTTACTGGGGTTTCGACCGGCGGGCCTTCCCGCTGAATGGCCGGGTCTGGTACCCGGAAGGGGAGGGGCCCTTCCCCCTCGTCCTGGTCGTGCACGGCAACCACTCCATGCGTGAC
>JALGWK010000122.1:6051-6896 GCA_025774205.1 bacterium | reverse complement strand
GTCGCCAGTTCCTCCTCTGTTACCCCCACCATCGAATCGGGATCGTCCTCGATCTTCTCAATGGTGATCCCGGTGAAGCCGTAGAAGATCGATATCATGGGTGAGAGCAGGTTCAGGAAGGCGAAGGGGAGGTAGGTGAAACAGCTCACCCCGAGCACTCCTGACATGTACGCACCGCAGGTGTTCCACGGGATCAGCGGCGAGGTCAGGGTGGCGGAGTCCTCCAGGGCCCGGGAGAGGTTTTTGGGATGGAGCCCCCGTTTCAGGAAGGCGCCCCGGTACATCCGTCCGGGCACGATGATCGCCAGGTACTGGTCGGAGGCGAGCACGTTCATCCCGAAGCAGCTGAAGACCGTCACCGTGATCAGGGTGCCGGTCGACCGGGCCAGCTTCAGGATCGCCTCGGCCAGCCGTCCCAGCATGCCGGTGAGCTCCATGATCCCGCCGAAGGCAAGCGCGACGATGATGAGGGCGATGGTCTCCAGCATCGAGGTCAGGCCGCCCCGGCTCAGGAGTTCGTCGACCGACACTACGCCAGTGTGGCTTTCATATCCGCTGAAGAGCGAATCGAGGAGGCGGCTGAGGACCGGGGCCGATCCGGCGCCGCCGTCCCGCTGGAAGAGCAGCAGCAGAATGGCTCCTGTGGCCACACCGGCCATCAGCGCCGGCAGGGCGGGAGTTTTCTTCCAGACGAGGAGGAGCACCACCGCGGGCGCGATCAGCAGCCACGGAGAGAGGTTGAACGTCTGATCGAGCGTAGAGAGCATGAGCAGGTAATCGGCGGTCTCCACCGACCCGGAGGCAGGTCGAATGATACCGATGATGGTGTAGATCACGAGCGCGAT
>JALGWK010000122.1:0-6030 GCA_025774205.1 bacterium | reverse complement strand
ATCGCCGGGGCGAGGTTGGTGGTATCTGAAAGGGGCGACATCTTGTCGCCGAAGTAGGCGCCCGAGATGACCGCGCCGGCCGTCATGCCGGCCGGGATCCCGAGAGCCTGACCGACCCCCATCATGGCCAGTCCGACCGTGGCGGCGGTCGACCACGACGAACCGGTCGCGAGCGAGATCAGGGCGCAGATCAGGCAGGTCGCCACCAGGAAATAGCCGGGCGCCAGAATCTTGAGGCCGTAGAAGATCATGACCGGCACCACTCCGCTGGCGATCCAGATCCCGATCAGGAGCCCGACGATGATGAGGATCAGGAGGGCGGGCAGGGCGGAGGTGATACCGGTGGTGAAGCCCTTGAGGATCTCCTCCCACGTATAGCCGAGGGAATAGCCGGCGATGAGCGAGGCCGTGATCGCGCCGATGATGAGGGGGATGTGGCCGGTCCCCTCCAGGATCACAATGGTATAGAAGAGGGTCCCGATCAGGACGACGACAGGTATCAGTGACAGTCCAAGGCCTGGGGCGCGTTTTGTCTCATCCTGCACGTCGTTCCTCCTCGGTTCGTTCAGGTCTGCTCGGTGGCCCCGTTTCCGGCTCACCCGGCCGACGGGTCCATCCTACTCCCGTACATACCGCGGATAGGTTTCCTTCGCCCCTTCCGCGAAAGCCGGGTCGATCGTGACGGTGACGAATGGCCGATCGGGTTCGGTCGTGGCGAGCACCTCACCCTCCGGGTCGGTGATCCAGCCGAGTCCCCCCGGGTCCTGCTCGTTCTCCGCTGAGGTGAAGCGGTTGGAACTGAGGCAGTAGGCTCCGGAGGTTACCGCCGCCACCCGGCCGCCGGCCAGCCACTTTTCGAGCGTTGAACGGGGGGTTGCCCGCGGTGCCGCTATCAGGTGGGCTCCCTGCCGGCCGAGGGCCCGGGATCGCTCCGTGAACCAGAGGTCGGTGCAGATCTGGAATCCGGCCTTCACCCCTCCGGCCTCGATGACGTTGAACTCACCATCTCCCCGTTCGTACCAGCTCGCCTCCCAGAATCCCTCTTCATCGGGCAGGTAGTATTTCAGGTGCGCCGCCCGGTAGCCGCCTGTGACCTCCCAGACGAACCCCTCATTGAAACGCCGTTCATCCCGGATCACCGGCCGGCTGCCGAGCACCGTGGCAACGCCCATTTCGGGCAGCCGCTCCAGCCAGCGGTCATGTGCCTCCACCGCTGCGAGCCAGGCTCCCGGATCGACTTCCCGGGTGCCGGCCAACCAGGGGTGGAAGGGCATCTCGGGCAGCAGGAGGAGGTCGCTCCCCTCATCTGCCAGATGCAATGTGAGACCGTTCCAGGCCTCCTCGAGAGCGGCCGATGAATCGGGGAGTTCGCAGACAGTCACCTTCATCGGATACTCCTCATCTGATCGCAGGTTCGTCCGGGAATCGCACGATCTCGTCCGATCGTCCTTTCACGACCAGCCAGAGACGGATGAGGCTGGCCGATATGCCGGCGGCTCCCTGCATGTAACCGGTCTGCGTCTGGACGAAATCGGGGCGGACGCGATGCTCCGCCACCGGCCAGTTCACCATCTCTTCCCCGGCCGGGACGGCCCGGCTCATCAGTATGTCCCCGCACTCCTTCGCGCTCTTCAGCCACTCCCGTTCACCGGTAAGGAGGTAGAGGTCGAGCAGGTAGTTGAGGATCCCGGCCGTGCCGCAGCAGATCCCGAGATTGTCCCAGTATCCCGAGGGGCTCTCACCGGGCTCCAGGCCTGAGTCGATCAGGAAACGCGCCCCCGCCTCAGCCGGTCCGAGCAGATTCCCCGGTACGTCCACAACGGTTGGTGCCAGGATGCTCTCCTGCATCCAGAGGCGTCCTGTTCCGGCCGGACCGTGACACCAGCCGTAGTATTGCAGGTCCTCACCGTCACCCTCGTGATGGAAGACCACGCAGCCATCCGCTTCACCGTGAGATTCCAGCCACGAGATCCCTGCCTTCCGGGCAGCCGCGAACCGGACGGCATCCTCATCCATACCGAAAGCGGCTGCGTACCAGGACGCGCGCCCGAGGAAGAAAGCCACTCCGGCGGTGCCGTGGGAGAAATTCGGGTAGTGGAGACCGCCAGTGTCAGCGATCTCCCAGTGGAGGTTCCCCTCCTGATCTTCGCTGGCAACATCCAGCAGCCACCTCGCCGCCGCGAGGGCCCGGTCGAGATGAGCACGATGGCCGCCCATCTCGAATGCCTCAAAGAGCAGGAGTCCGGAGCCGGCGGCTCCCGAGATCATATCGGTCACTCCGGTCCAGGTCGTGCCGCCATCGACCGGGCGGCTCCAGCTCGCGATGGTGTCGGCCAGGGCGAGTCCCCGGTCGAGGTAATGTTCTCCGTCGGGCAGGACCCGGGATGCCTGGAAACAGGCGGCTGCGACTCCGGCCAGGCCCGTGTAGAGTCCCGCGTCCCTGTAGCCGGTCTCTGCGAACTGCGCGAGACCCTCCTCCAGTCCGTCGAGGGACCGCCGCGCCGCGGCCTCCCATTTCGGATCCTCACTGGCCATCGCCGCCTGCAGGAAAGCGTGGACCCGACCCGGCTGTCCATGGTAGAGGGAGATGTCGGTGGTCGGGGAATCGGGTTCGTCGGGGACGTTCGGATAAACGGAACCGCCGCCCGTCACTTCGACGGCATGGCTCTCGATCCAGTTGAGGCCGGCCAGGGCCGTGTCCAGGTAGGCGCTCTTCTGCGGCAGGATGAAGAGGATGGAGGCTGCCGCCGCCAGGGGGATCACGATTTCGAGCGCCGGTGGTTTCCGCATGAGCCCAACTCCCTTTCCTCGCCGCACCCCACTTCGGTCACGGCATGAACGAAGAATGTAACCGGACCCCCGACCGGATTCAACCAGGCGGGAGGTGCGAATGGGCAGGATCTGGTATGACAACGGGCGGCACGGGGTGAAAAAGGGAGTGACGGTTCTCATTCAGGGAGGTTTGTTGCATCTCATGCCATCGTCCCGATCGAGACGGTTCCCTCAGGGTCTGCGACACATGGTTGTCGCGTCGTTCTTCTTCAGCGTCATGAGCCTCATGGTGAAGACCGTGGGGCAGCACATCCACTCCTTCGAACTGGTCTTCGCCCGGTCGGTCATCCTCGTCATCCTCTGCGCCGTCACCCTCCGCAGGCGCGGGATAGATCCCTGGGGCACGAACCGGCGGGTCCTCGTCATCCGGGGCGTGGTCGGTTTCATCGCCCTCAACTGCTTCTACTTCGCCATTCTCAGACTGCCTCTGGCCGACGTCACCGTCCTCCAGTTCCTCAATCCCGCCTTCACCACCGTGATCGCCGCCATTTTCATCTCCGAAGTACTCGGCATCCGCCACATGGGCATGGTTCTCCTCAGCCTGGTTGGAGTGGTCCTGGTCGCCCAGCCGACCGCGCTCTTTGGAGAGATGAGCGCCGGTCTCGATCCCCTGGCGGTGGGAGCGGGAGTGGTGAGCGCCTTCCTCAGCGCCGCCGCCTGGGTCCTGATCCGACGGCTCGCCCGGACCGAGGATCCCCTCGTCATCGTCTTCTACTTCGCGCTGGTCAGCGTTGTCGGTTCCTCCCCGGTTGTTCTGACCGACCTCGTTGTGCCCTATCTCTGGGAATGGCCGCTCCTGCTCGGGATCGGGATCGCGACCTATTTCGGGCAACTGAACCTGACCCGCGGGATGCGGCTCGAACCGGCCGGTCGCGTCGCCGCCTTCGGCTATCTTCAGATCGTCTTCGCCGCCCTGTGGGGTGTAATCTTCTTCGGTGAGATACCGGGTATGCTCACTATAGCAGGAGGGCTGCTCATTATCGGGAGCACCTTCTTCCTGGCCCGGGCTCCCGCTGATCGTACTGGTGTACCGATCGTCTGATCTGCCGGGCGATCCGACGCGTGTTTCGATGGAGGTGTGGATCTGATGAAGAAGGGCGTACTCAGCCGAGCACTGTTCATGCTCCCGCTGCTGGCTCTGCCCCTGACCGCGTCATCGTGCGTTGACGCCCGGAGCGCGATCAATGAGGAGTACAGAGCGGACGTCGCGAGGATCATCGAGGCAGTGAGGTCTCAAGGGCTTCAGTTCGAGAAACTTGTGGAGCTGTGCGACGGGATCGGTCCGCGCCTGCCCGGGTCACCCGCGGGCAGACTGGCGCGTGAGTGGGCGGTCGAGACCATGCGGGCCGACGGTGCCGACCGGGTCAGCGAGGAAGAGGTGATGGTCTCCCACTGGGTACGGGGGAGCGAGGCCGCCTGGCTGACCCTGCCCTGGTGGCGACCGCTGCAGATAACCGCCCTGGGGAACAGTATCGGAACACCGGCCGAAGGCATCGAAGCCGACGTGATCGTGGCCGCCGATTTCGAGGAGTTCGGATCGTTCGACGTAGCTGATGTGGAAGGGAAGATAGTGCTCTTCAATTTTCCCATGAGGCGCACCAGTCGGGACATGTCGGGCTACGCGGAGGCGGTGGCGTATCGCTCCCAGGGGCCGGTAGTGGCTGCCCGGAAGGGTGCCGTGGCATGTCTCGTCAGGTCGGTCGGGACCGGCCCGGCCGGGAACCTGCATACCGGTATGACGGCCTACCAGGATGGTGTCGATCCGATCCCGGCCGCTGCCCTCACCATGGCCGACGCCGGATCGATCGATCGGCTCTTCAGGTCGGGTGAACAGGTGCGTCTCCGCCTCGAACTGGATGTCAGAACCCTCCCCGATGCCGGGGATGCCAATATCATCGGTGAACTGAGGGGGAGTGAACTCCCCGGAGAGGTTGTCGTCATCGGCGGACACTTCGACTCATGGGATCTCGGGACGGGCGCCCACGACGACGGTGTGGGGTGCGTGGCGGCGATGGAGACGATCAGGATACTCAAGCTTCTCGGACTGAGGCCCCGCCGCACTATCCGGGTGGTGCTTTTCGCAGCCGAGGAAGTCGGCGGACTGCGGGGGGGGAACGGGTACGCGTCACAGCACGCCGGTGAGGCCGCCGAGCACGTGGCCGCGATCGAATCGGATGGAGGAGCCGGACCGATGATCGGCTTCAGCGCCGCCGGGACGACCGAAGCGGGGTATGCAGTTCTGCGGGACATCCTTCAGTTCCTCGGCCCGGTCGGAGCTGACGAACTCCGGATCGGCGGCGGCGGGCCCGACATCGGTCCACTCGGAGCGCACGGGGTGCCCCTGCTCGGATTGTGGGCCAGCACCGAGCACTACTTCGATTACCACCATTCAGAGGAAGATGTGGTGGAAAACGTCGACCGGGACCTGCTGGCCGATCAGACTGCCGCCATGGCGGTGATGGCGTATATCCTGGCTGACCTGGAGACTCCACTGCCGCGGATCTCCGGCAACCGGTAACCGCCGCTCCACGTTTAAGGACAAGACTGTGACCCGGCAGAAGAAACGAGGCAGAGGATGAGGACAGAACGTCACCCGGAACTGAGCCGTACCGTGATCATGCTGGCGGTCGTGATGATGTCGGTGTCATCACTCGCTCCGGCGGTGGAGGCCCAGCAGCAGCGACCGCAGCGGAGGCCGGCCAATCCGGTCTTCGAGTCGTGGTACACGATGGCGCGCGAGTCGCCTTCATGGACAATCTCTGGCGACTGCCCGGCAACAGCGGCTTCGATGCCTCGATCGCCCGCGTGGAGGAGGAACTCCTCGAGGCGGGTTACCGGCCGGAGGAGTCCGCCGCCGGACATCCCTTCACCTACCGGATCGAACATCGGCCTTTGAGCCGCCCGGCGTGGGATCCAATCGATGGTTCCCTCACGATCGTCGGGGAGGATGAGCCGCTGCTCGAGTTCCATTCCAATTTCAACATGATTGCCAGCAACTCGCATTCGACACCTCCCGAAGGAGTAAGGGCGGAACTCGTCTTCGTCGGTGCCGGACGGGCGGAGGACTTTGAGGGCCTCGATGTAGCGGGAAAGATCGTCTTCGGCGCCACCAGTGTTGGTCGGCTCTACCGCTCCGCGGTCCAGCAGGGCGCGCTCGGAGCTCTCGGGTACAGCATGGCGGCCTACAAGCGGCCGGAG
>JALGWK010000493.1 GCA_025774205.1 bacterium | reverse complement strand
CGCCGGTCATGAGGGCTCGATCGTGGTGCAGAGGATCCTCGAAATGAAGCAGGATGAAGGGTTCAACGCCCGCACCGAGGAGTACGAGAACCTGGTGGAGAACGGTGTTCTCGACCCGACCAAGGTCTCTCGTATCGCGCTGGAGAACGCTTCCAGTATCGCCGGACTCCTCCTGACGACCGAGGCGATCGTCACCGACAAGCCGGAGGATGATAAGGCCCCGATGATGCCGCCGGGTGGTGGCGGGATGGGCATGTACTAGGCGGCACCGTTTCACGTCCGTCACGTGACATGACACTCGTCGCTGGCTGACGGCAACAGCAGCAGCAGACACACTGAACGCCCCGGATGGATCTTCTGCCCGGGGCGTTCTCATATTCACTCCATACCGACTGATCGGATCGCGCTCGCGTACCGATCACTCCACCTTTCCCGCCTTTCATGTTGGCCGTAACTCACCCCGAAACGTAGACTGTCCTTTGATGATGATACGGGTCAACATATGATGATACGGGTCAACATGGCGGTCAGCCTCGACGGCAAGATCGCACCGGCCGAGCGGGGGAAACTGCGGCTGGGGGGCAGGGCCGACCCGACAGCGTCTCGATGAGGGACGCTCCGAGCATCCGCTGGTGATCGTCATCTCGACCGAGATCGATCTCGGTCCCGTCCGTGTCTTCAACGGGCCGGGCCGGGCGATACTCGCGACCACCGATCGCGCGGCAGAGGGGAACCCGGATCTCCCGTCCGGGGTAGAAGTGTGGAGGCTCGGATCGAAGAGGGTCGAGCTGGACCGGCTCCTGGAACGGATCGCGTCGGAGGGATTCGAACGGCTGCTGGTCGAGGGCGGAGGCGGCATCGCCTCGCTGTTCTTTGAGCAGGACCGGGTGGATGAGATCTGGCTGACCCAGACGCCATGGCTCATCGGCGGAGATGACGCCCCCGGGATCGCTGACGCCGACCGGTTGTTCGATCCGTTCCCGCGCTACCACCTGGTCGCGGTAGAGACGGTTGCGGGCGACCCGGAAGAGACCTTCCTCATCTATCGGAAAGGAACACAACTTGAATCAGACCGGTGAGGACTTCCCGAAGATATGTCTCTTCGGTGACGGCAGAATGTCCGGGGCACTGCGGCAGGCTGCCGAAGAGCGGGGTGTCAACGTAACGACCGTCATCGATGGGGATGAACTCCGGAACGGCTGGCCGCGGAAGAAGGGTGATCTGAAAGGGGCCGAGGTCGGCATCGACTTCTCCGGCGCCGACGGGGTGGTCGGGATCGTGAAACGGAGTGTCGAACTCGGCCTCCCGCTCGTGGTCGGCACGACCGGATGGCAGGGTTTCGCCGCCGAGGTGGAGGGGATCGTCCGCAACGGCGAGGGAGCGCTCCTCCACTCCCCCAACTTTTCCATCTCCGGCCCGCTCCTCTTCCATCTCGTCGACCTGGCGGGCTCCTGGCTCGACCGGGCAGGGGGATTCGATCCCTTCATCAGCGAGAGCCACCATGCCGCCAAAAAGGACGCTCCCAGCAGCACTGCGCTCCGCATGGGTGAAATTCTCCTGGAACGTCTCTCGGAGAAGAATCTGCTGCAGCTGGGAGCCTCCGCGGGAGAGCGGTCTCCGAACCAGCTGAGCGTGGCTTCCGCCCGGGCGGGTTCGTCACCCGGACGCCACGTGGTCGGATTCGACGGCGCTCATGAGTCGTTCGAGCTGATCCATACCGTCCGTGACCGCCGGGCCTACGCCGCCGGAGCCCTGCAGGCGGCGGCCTGGCTGGTGGGGCGCACCGGGGTCTTCACCATGATGGACGTGGTGGCGGACCTGACCCGTGAGGCGCTGGCCGACCTGACCGAAGGTATGAACGATGTACATCAGTGAACGACTCCGCGCGCTCCCGCCCTATCTTGTCCTCGAGATCGCCAATCGAGCCAACGCCCTCCGCGCTGAGGGGGCCGATCTCATCAACCTCTCGGTTGGTTCCCCTGATCTCCCGCCCGATCCCCGGATCGTCGAAGAAGCAGACCGGGTCATGCGGCTGGATGAAACCCACGGCTACCTGGTCGGTCGGGGGCATCCCGAGTTCCGGCGGGCGGCGGCCGAATACATGGAGCGCCGGTTCGGGGTGGCTGTCGATCCCGAGACCCAGATCGTCTCGCTCCTCGGCAGCAAGGAGGGGCTGGCCCACCTGCCGATCGCCCTCTGCGATCCCGGCGACATCGGGGT
>JALGWK010000121.1:954-9930 GCA_025774205.1 bacterium | reverse complement strand
TTCTGGGGGCAGACCGACATTCCGACCTACCTCGAGTACGGATTCCTGGGCCTGCCGTGGGAGACGAAGGAGATCTGGGAGCGGTGGTCCGGCATGGAGTATGTTACTGAAGTCACGACTCCATTGCTCATCACCCATGGGGAAGAGGATCGCCGGGTACCGATCGCCCAGGCCGAACAGTTCTGGCGGGGCATGGACAGACAGGATCTGCCGGTGGTGTTCCTGCGCTATCCGAGAGAGGGTCACGGGATCGGCGAACCCCGTCACCGGGTCGATCTCTACCTGCGGCAGATGGCGTGGTTCGATCATTATCTCAAGGGTGAAGGTGACCGTTCACCTGACGGTAGATATCGGTGACGATAAGAATGACCGGCCTGAGGGCTGTCTGACAGAGGGCAACCGGGAGATCGCGCTGTTCTGATCGTCGAGAAGAAAAGCCGGGTTTCGGACAATCAGTTCTTGAATTCGGACGTACTCTTAGATAACGTCAGGGTCGGTCCATGAAACGAAACCGTAGCCAGCCGATTAAAAACAAACCAACGTTGCTTGTGAGGTGATTTTCGATGTCGCGTAAAACCATGACCACAGTCGGGGCAATTGCACTCATCGCGGGATTGACGACCTGTACAACGGGTCCGCAGGTGCAGAAACCGATCGACGGCACGTACAACGGCGCCATGACCGGCGCGCCGGAAGTATCCATCACCTTCGTTGCGAACAACGGCACCATGACCGGTACGGGGGACCTCAAGCTAGATTCGTTCTTCAGGGGCGGGAGCGCGGAGCATGACGTCATCCTCACCGGCACTTACACCAACGCCCAGATCACTAGCATGTCGGCGACTATTTCGTTCGAATACGACAGCACCCCGGATGTATCGACACCGGCGACCTTTGTCCCTGCCACGGGTGAGATGAACTTCACGGGTGAATTCACCAAGAACGGAGGCGCCATCGGGGCGTTCAGCGGGAACACCTCCGTCCAGGGCCTGGGCCTCCAGGGATCGTGGATCGCAACCAAGGAGACGCTGGGAACGGGTATCCTCAAGCCGTAGACGAATTGGTCAAATAAAGAGGACCCGCCCCATGACAGACAGCAGGCTCACCGCTCCGACAAGGCTGATCGGAGCGGGGGCCCTCCCCTTCTCAAGACTCATCTTTCATCTACTCGTCGGTGCTGCCGCCTCCGGTCTGTTCGGCGCCATCTGGTTCTTGTCGCGCCGTTACGTGTTCAACATTCCTCATGACGATTATACCTTCCTGAGCATCTTTGAATGCGCCCTGTTCGGAGCAATCGCAGGCATCGTCGTCTCCTGGATGACGAGTCGGGAAAACCGGAAAATCCTGAACCGCTCCTCACTGCTCGAGAGACTGCTTGCCGGTACCTCGGCAGGAGTATGGATCCTGAATGAGAATCGTCAGACGATCTATACCAATGACAGCATGAATCTGCTGCTGGGGGCCGTCCCCGGAGAGGGCACGGCTATCGAGGAGTACTTCTCGGCCGAGAACTGGAAGATAATCGAACAGCACGTGAAGTTGCGGCCGCAGGGGATCGCCAGCGCCTACCGGGTTGAGATCAAGCGGCAGGAGGGCCCGCCCAGGACCTTGCAGGTGCTCGGTTCACCGATCATCGTCGAACCGGATCGCTACCTCGGTTCGTTCGGAATCTTCATCGATATCACTGATCAGATCGAAGACCAGGAACGGGCGGTCCGCCGGGAACGACTTCAGACGCTCCTGGCGACTGTCTCCCGCCTCAACCACGTGATCAACAACGCCCTCATGGTGGTTCGAGGGCAGGCGGAGGTACTGCTGCGCCGGGATCGGGAGGGCCCCGATGCCGAGGGATATCAGCGGATCATCACCGCCGCTGACGCCATCGCCGATGAACTGCAGGCGCTGACCGATCTCGAGAGCGTGGAGTTCGAATACCTCGTCGGCAACAGTTTCATGGTCAGAATGACCGAACCGAAAGAACGATCCGCCACCGACTGATTTCCCCTGTTCAGAGCGTCAACCTCACCTTGTCCCTCTGGAGAATGAAGGTATCTTGATATTCTATGCCTGAACTTTGCCTGAGAATCCGAAACGACAACCGGGGACCCGGATGGGGGCTGCCGGTCCTCCTGCTGGCGGGCCTGATGCTGCTCCAGGGCTGCAACCTCAGTCTCACTCCCGATGAGTACGAGCAGAAGGGTGACCGCCTGATCGCGGCGGGCAATATCTCGCAGGCGGTCAGCGCCTATACCAAGGTGCTCAACGAAGAACCGGACAACCTGCAGGTCCAGCTGAAGATCGCCGAGATCCAGGAGAGTCGCGGTTTCATCGATGAGGCTATCAATCGATACCAGGTAATCCTCGATACCGATCAGACACTCAGCCAAACCCGGCTCGCGCTCGTCAGGCTCCTGGTTGAGAAAGGGATGTGGCGGAACGCCCGGGTGAACCTCGACATCCTGATCGTTGAGATGCCGCGCGAGGCGATCATCTACAAGCTCCTCGCGGAGGCAGCCGAACACGCCGACGACTGGGACGAGGCCCTCTCCTACTGGCAGATGGCAGCGATCATGAATCCCGACGATCCTGCTATCCGGCACGCCATGGGCAAGATCTACGTGGACCGGGGCCAGTTCCAGCGAGGCGCGACAGAATTGAGACGGGCCCTCACCATCGATCCGGGGTATACCAACGCTCATTTCGAGCTGGGGCTTGCGCTCATCGAACTCGACCGGATCGATGAGGCGGAGCGGTCGTACCGGTTGTACATCGACACCCATCCCCGGGAAGAACGCGCCTACTATCTCCTGGGCAATGCCCTCTTTTCCAAGAATTATACCCGCCGGGCCATCGAACAGTACGAACGGGCTATCAGCATCAATTCCGGTTACGCCGAGGCGCATTTCAATCTCGGATTCGCCTATATGAAACGGAATCAGACAACCAATGCCCGGCGGGCCTTCCAGCAGGCGATCATCTGGGCTGACGGAGAAGAAATTAAGGAGAGTGCCCGGAGAATGCTCGAAGAGTTGAGCCGGGACCGGTAAGATCGGAATATGTATTAAATACACTTCAGCAAGGATCTTCGCATGCCAGACCAGCCGGTTGCCCTGACACCTGACCGACTGCGTACCCACTGTGATCCCGCGGTCTTCCCCACCGAATCCACTGCCGAGATGGAATCAGAGATCGTCATGATCGGACAGCCGGACAGCCGAGAGCGGCGAAATCGATCGAATTCGCGCTCGGAGTCTCGGCCGACGGATACAACCTCTTCGTGGCGGGTGAGCCCGGCACGGGCCGGAAGACCTCCATCAAGATCGCGGTGAACAGAACCGCGGCTGAACGTCCCACCCCTGAAGACTGGTGCTACGTCCATAACTTCGCCCAGCCCGACTCCCCCCGGGCCCTCCGGCTGCCGGCCGGAATGGGATGTGAATTCAAGAGAGCTGTGGAAGACCTGGTTGAGGAACTGAAGGACGAGATCCCGAAGGCCTTCGAAGGACCGGTATACGAGGAGCGGCGGGCTCACCTTGTCAAGGACCTGTCCGAGAAGCGGGATGAACTGTTCAACGCCTTCAAAGCGGAAGCCGAGGACCGCGGTTTCACGGTTGAACAGTCGGGCGGCGGCATCATGACCCTGCCGGTCAAGGACGGTAAGCCGATGTCATCCCAGGAATGGGAAGACCTGAACGAGGAAGACCGATCCGATCTGGAGCAGAAGCAGGAAGACCTCCAGAAGGTGATGCGCGACATCACCCGGCAGGTCAGGGACCTGGAGAAGAGCGCCAAACAGAAACTGCGCGATCTTGAGCGTATCATCGCGGCGATGCCCGTGACGCACGCGATCGACGAGGTGAAGGAGGCCTTCGAGAATCACAAGCCTGTCATCGACTACCTCGAGGACCTGAAAGAGGATGTCCTCACGCACCTTGAGGACTTCAAGGATGAAGAGGAAGAGCAGCAGATGCCCTTCCCGGGCATGAAGATGCCGAGGGAAACAGATACCCTGCTCCGGTATGGTGTGAACGTCCTCGTGGATAATTGCGGACAGGAAGGGGCACCGGTCATCTGGGAGTCGAACCCTTCTTTCTACAACCTGGTCGGGCGGATGGAGTACCGGGCCAGCATGGGCACCATGACCACCGATTACACGATGATCAAGGGCGGTGCCCTCCACCAGGCCAACGGCGGTTATCTCGTGGTCCAGGCCCTCGATGTCCTGAGGAACCCGGGCGCCTGGGAGGCGCTCAAACGATCCCTGCAGACCCACGAGATAAGACTCGAAGACCTGAACGACCAGTTCCGGATGGTCCAGACCCAGGGTCTGAAACCGGAAGCGGTCCCGATCGACGTGAAGGTCATCATGATCGGCTCACCAAGGCTGGGGATGCTCCTGTACGACCAGGAAGAGGATTTCAGCAAGCTGTTCAAGGTAAAGGCGGATTTCGGGCTCATCATGGATCATGATGACCACACGGTTCAGGCTTACGCCGGCTTTATCACCTCCCTCGCCAGAGAAGAGAATCTCCTCCCCTTCCATCGCTCGGCCATGGCGCGGATCGTTGAGCATGGCGGCCGGATCGTGGCCGACCAGGGCAAACTCTCCACCCGCTTCGTGGAGATCGCCGATCTCCTTCGCGAAGCCGATTACTGGGCTCAGCAGAACGACTCCGACATCGTTACCAGCGAACACGTCGTCCAGGCGATCGGGGAGAAAGTCTACCGGTCGAACCGGATCGAGGAACGGCTCCAGGAGATGATCACCGAGGGTACGGTGCTGGTGGATACCGAAGGGAGTATGGAAGGTCAGATCAACGGACTGGCGGTTCTCGGTTTTGGTGATTATGACTTCGGAAAGCCCTCCCGGCTTACAGCCCGGGTCTACGCCGGCAAGGCGGGGATCATCCAGATCGATCGCGACACCGAACTGGCGGGTAACCTGCACAACAAGGGAGTGCTGATCCTGCAGGGATTCTTCGCCTCCCGATACGCCAGCAAGACTCCTCTCTCCTTCTCAGCGAGCCTGACCTTCGAACAGCTTTACGGTGGTATCGACGGCGATTCCGCCTCCTCGACCGAACTCTACTGCCTCCTGTCGGCTCTGGCGCGGGTTCCCCTCCGCCAGGACCTGGCGGTGACCGGTTCGGTAAATCAGCTCGGCGAGGTGCAGGCCATCGGCGGCGTGAACCAGAAGATCGAGGGGTGGTTCCACACCTGCCGGCTGAAGGGCCTCACGGGCACCCAGGGGGTGATGATCCCCGCCTCGAACGTCCGGAACCTCCAGCTGAAGGATGAGGTGATCGAAGCGGTGGAAGCCGGTCAGTTCAGTATCTACCCGATCGAACATATCGATCAGGGGATCGCACTCCTTACCGGGATTGAAGCAGGAGAGCAACTGGAGGATGGAACCTGGCCGGAGGGATCCCTCAACCACCGGGTTGCGGAACACCTTGAGTTCCTGTTCCGTAGCATGAAGGAGGCCTCAGGCAACGGAAACGGGAAGGGAATGCTTTCGGACATTTGAGACGACTCATCTGAAAGGGCTGATCATGGAGACCGAACTGAAGGACCCCGCGGCGATCAACTGGGACGAGCTTACCTTTTCAGTCACACCGACCAGATCGATGTACATCGCTGAATGCCCCGAGGGCGGAACATGGACTCCGCAGGGATTGGTACCCTATGGAGATATCACCATCTCCCCCGCGGCCTGCGTCATCAACTACGGTCAGGGACTCTTCGAAGGGATGAAGGCGTACCGGACCGTGAAGGACAACATCGTCCTCTTCCGCCCGGTGGAGAACGCCAGACGCGCCAATACCGGCTGCCGCCGACTCTGCATGCCGGAGGTGCCTGAGAACCTCTTCGTGGACGCTATCCGGATGGTGGTCCGGGATAACCTCGATTACGTGCCCCCGGTCGACAAGGGCGCTCTCTACCTGCGTCCGCTGGTGTTCGGATCGGGTCCGGTGCTCGGCGTCAAGCCGGCACCCTCCTATACCTTCCTGATCTACGTTTCCCCGGTCGGCCCCTACTTCAAGGAAGGCCTGGCAGGGATCAACCTGCTCGTGACCGAGGAGTTCCACCGCGCCCCCCAGTTCGGCACCGGCGGCGTGAAGGCGATCGGCAACTACGCCGGCGGGATGCTCCCCGGTTCGCTGGCCAAGGCGAATGGCTTCGCGGAGGTCGTGTACACCGACGCCAGGGAGCAGCGTTTCCTGGAGGAGGTGGGAGCGGCGAACTTCTTCCTCATCAAGGGGGATGTACTGGCAACGCCCGAACTCGACGGCTCGATCCTGCCGGGCATCACCCGGAAATCAATCTGCGAGATGGCGGCGACCGAGTTCGGCTACACCGTCGAGGAGCGGCCGGTCGCGGTCGAGGAGATCTTCGAGGCCGACGAGGCGTTCTGTTCAGGCACCGCCGCGGTGATCACTCCCATCCTCTCGATGATCCATCACGACCGGAAGAGGGAATTCTGCGGCGGCGAGGTCGGCGAGAAGACCCTCGCTCTCTACAACGGACTGAACGGGATCATCAGGGAGGAACGCGACGATCCCTACGGCTGGATCGAGGTCCTCTGATCCTGAGGGCACACTGAAGTACAGGGGACTGCGGACCGGAGCCGGCGTTTCCTGAATTACAGGGGACTGTGGACCGAAACCGGCGTTTCCTGAATTACAGGGGACTGTGGACCGAAACCGGCGCTACCGGGGTAGGGCCTCACGCAGGGTCGCGTCCACCAGGATGTCGGTGGAATCGAATACCGGAAAACCGGGCAGGTCCGCCTGACAGATCAGGAGGGGGATCTCGGTACAACCGAGGATCACACCCTCCGCGCCCTGTTCCCGGTAACCGGCGACAACCTCCAACAGCACGTCTTTCCCCCCCCTGGCCTCTCCGGGTCCGATACCGGCCTTGACCGCATAGACAGCCTCGTGGATCCGTTCACGCTCATCATCCGCAGGAACCAGCAGGTTCACCTCACCGGCATACCGTTCATAGAGGCCTGAACGCACGGTACCGGCCGTCGCCAGCAGGCCGACCGTTCGCAGATCCGCTTTCCTGACGGCTGAAAACACCTCCTCGACCATGTTCAGCAGAGGAACCGACAGCCGGGAGACGATCCCGTCGAACCAGATGTGGGCGCTGTTGCACGGCATGACCAGGATACCGGCTCCCATCCCTTCAAGCCTGAGGGCCGATTCCACCACGGCCTCCATGGTGGCGTCGCTTTCATTGAGGAATGACTCGGTGCGATCGGGTATGGCCGGATTCCCGTCCATCACCACGTGGAGGTGGGCCTGGTCCCGATCGGCCGGAGTCCGCTTCACCAGTCTCATGTAGAAATCAGCGGTTGCCTCCGGCCCCATCCCGCCGATGATGCCGACGATCTTTCTGTCAGTTTTGCGAGTGACGATCAACATGCCGGGCAGGTTCCCCAGAGGAGGTTGTTGCCAGAGGGCCGGAACGCCGCCAGTGTAGCGGTAGCGTCCCGACCGTGACAAGTCCGGCTCTGCTGTGGGGTGACAGAGCAGGACACCAATCGTTCAGCCCGGGTCAGAAGGCGAAGAGCCGGGCCACCTTCAGGAAGAGGACCCGATCGGGCTCTCCCACATCCGGGATGCTTCCCAGGTCGTAATGGTTGTAAGCCAGGTAGATCACGCTCCCCGGACCGACTTCATAGCCAAGGAGAGCGTTCATGATCATCCGTCGGCGCTTCGATCCGATCCCGACGTCCTGGCCGGTGTGATCGAGTCGACGCTGCAGGTATATCCGTCCGAACAGCTCCCGGGTGAACTGGTAGCTCCCTCTCAGCGAACCGATGGTATAGTCGTCGACCACGCCGGCATTGATGGCGTTGCGTTGAATGTATTGACCGCTTAAAGAGATCGAGGCACGCATCGTCGGTCGCCAGGTGACTCCACCCCATCCCGCGTAATCATCTACAACCCGATCATCCCCGTAGTCGAAGCCGTCACCCACATCGATCCCCCCGTAGCCGTTCAATGCACCTGACTGGTTCGCGTTCCAGCTGATGGCGAAATTGGTGCCTGGGTAGGTGATGCCGTTCCGCCGGACATCCCAGATCCAGGCATCGAAATTGAAACTGGAGTTGTTCCGCATCTGGACACTCACCCCGGGACCGATCCTCTGCTCCACCAGTTCACCGGTGGTGCTGTTCTGGAACCGCAGAACCCTGACGTTCGGGGTGATCCACTTGATCCGGCCCCAGTCGGCTTCATGCCGGTAGCCGATGAACGGTTCGATCAGCAGCTGATTCTGGCGCGGCACGAAGCCCAGGTGGGCTTCGAAGTCGCGCTGAACATCGATCAGGGCGAGGGTCGAGATCAGGCTCCGGCTGGTGTATGCGGCCGCCAGCACGTAGGCGCTCTTCCGACTCCCGGCCTCGGGTGATGCGTAGGTCGCGATCTGTCCGGTGACCGAGATCCGGTCGGATGGCTTGTAGTCGAAATCGAAACCGATATTCCGGTGATAGCCCGAATCGTGCCCGGTCCTTGACTGGGCCGGCATTTCCTGGCTCGTCATCATCGCCCCGATATAGGAACTGCCGAGGTTCTGCTTCAGCCGCAGGGCCGACTGCATGGCATAGGGGAACGGGTCATCTGAACCGAGCGGTTCGTTGTAGGCGGTGACCAGGCCGACCTGGGTCGAACCGATCTGTCCCGTCAGTTTCGCCCCGCCGATCGGGTTGTAGATCCGGCGGGAGTAGAAGAGGTTGATCGGCATCTCGAAGATGCGCTGTCCCTCAAGAAAGAAGGGCCGCTTCTCCTCGAAAAAGAGTTCGTAGGGGGTCAGGTTGATCTGTTCCTGGTCCGCCTCGATGTGGCCGAAATCGGGGTTCACCGTCATGTCGAGGATGAGATTGCTCGAGAGTCCGAGACGCAGGTCGGCACCGAGGTAGTTGATTCCCATCTGCCGGGCCCAGTCGGTGCCGCCTCCAGCAGCCCC
>JALGWK010000121.1:0-948 GCA_025774205.1 bacterium | reverse complement strand
GGGATTGAACCAGATACTGCGGCCCGGACTCACTCCCTGTACGCCCCTGAAGGTGGCGTTGCTCGCGATGAGGTTATTCCCGCCGATATCGAGCGGCGCCCAGGTCGCCAGTTCACTTCTCTCGCCGATCGACCGGACGAGGTTGATGCCCCAGGTCTGCTCCTCGCTCCGCGTGAACCGGAGGCTGTTCCAGGGAATCTCCATCTCGGCCGAAGCCTTCCACAGGGTATCCCAGTTCCCGTCACCGCCCCCATTGGTCCCGATCATCGTCTCTGACTGGATCCCGGCGGGATTGACTATGAAGAGGTAGGCTTCCTTCCAGCTCAGGAAGGGGTCTACCAGGATGGCGACGAAATCGGGATCTCCTGCCATGTGATCCCGCCGCGTGATGTAGGCCTGGATCTCATTGTCAGGCTGCTCACATGCGAAAGCGACATAGAGATTGTTCTCATCGTAGAGGATCCAGGCGGTCGTCTTCTGTGAGGCCGGGTCATCGGGATCGGGCTGGAACTGGATGAAATCGGAGTACGCGACCGCCATGTCCCACTCGCCGGGCGAGAGAACCCCGTCGATAACCGGTGTACCCCGGCCGGCATTGACCACCATTCCGGCGTTGCGGAAGCGTTCGGTGGAGATGCCGTTTTCACCATTGCCGTTCTGTCGTCCGTTCTGAGCCTGCACCACCGGCAACAGACCGGTGAAGAGCAGTCCGGCAGTCAGCAGAGACAGGGCTACCGCCCTTCCGGACGAGCCGGCTCTGACGGTTATTGATTGGATCCGATTCCCGAGCATGTGGTCCCCACTTTGATGAAGGTGAGAAGGTGTTCGCCTGTTCGGGCAGACAGCTCAGCCCTCTCTGTCGATATGAACAAGCAGAGTTCGTGCCAATAATCCGGCCTGTGTTCACTCCCCATAACGTACGCAGAGGAAACCGCACGGTTGCGCCAT
>JALGWK010000120.1 GCA_025774205.1 bacterium | reverse complement strand
TACGATCAGCTGATGCGGCTGGGGTGGAAGGTGCTTCTGCCCCTGGCGCTCCTGAACATTCTCGTGACCGCGCTGGTCATCCTGATCTGAAGGGTGGGGTGAGTAGATGGCTGTTGAGATTCCGAAGCCGAAGCACGGATTCCGACGGGAGATGTCGTTCCTGGAGCGGCTCTACCTGCCGGCGATCTTCAAGGGGCTGCGGGTGACCATCAAGCACTTCTTCGGTCACCGCTGGACGATCGAATACCCCGATGTCATTCCGGAGGCGGCACCCCGGTTCCGCGGGCTGCATGTGCTGAAGCGGGATGAAGAGGGTCGGGAACGATGCACCGCCTGCCTCCTCTGCATGTATGTCTGCCCGGCCAACGCGATCCATATCGAGCCTGCGCTGGCAACACCGGAAGACCAGGACCAGTACACCGAAGAGAAGTACGCGAAGGTCTTCGATATCAACATGCTCCGGTGCATCTTCTGCGGCATGTGCGAGGAAGCGTGTCCCTGTGGTTCGATCTACCTCACGACCGATTACGAGACAGCCGACAACGACATCGACCATTTCATTTACGGCAAGGACCGCCTGATGGAGCCTGAGGGATCTCCCCTCTGGTTCAAGGAATAGGCGGGACAGGGCCTGGGAACAGGACAGATGGAAACGGCACTTTTCTTCATAATGGCGGCAGTTGCCATCGCGGCTGGCGGGATGGTCATCCTTAACAGGAATCCGGTCAAGAGCGCCTTCTCACTCATCGTAGTGATGCTGGCGCTGGCTATCCTCTACATGCAGCTTTCGGCGACCTTCCTCGCCATCATCCAGATCATGGTTTATGCCGGAGCGGTGATGGTGCTCTTCCTCTTCGTTCTCTTCATCCTGAATGTCGGGGTCGAAGGGGCCTTCTCGCCGCGAATCTTCAGGAGGGTCATAGCGGGGCTCACGGGTGCCATCATGGGCATCACGCTGATCGCCGCGATCATCTTCAGGGGCAGCAGACTGCAGCAGGTCTCCGGCGGTGAGATCCCCGCCGATTTCGGGCACGTCGAAACGGTCGGAGAACTCCTCTTCACGAAGTACCTCCTCCCCTTCGAGCTGCTGAGCGTACTGCTGCTGGTGGCCATCATCGGCGCGATACTCGCCACCCGGCCGAAGTGGCCGATGCTGAAACTACCGCCGGAACTGTGGCCGGGTAAGGCCGAAGACACGGTTCAGGAACTCGGGGAGGAGAACTGACATGACCCTTACCAGCTACCTGATCCTGAGCGCCATCCTCTTCACCCTCGGGGTCCTCGGCGTCCTCCTGAGGCGCAACGTCATCGTAATCCTGATGAGTGTGGAACTGATGCTGAACGCCGTGAACCTGGCGATGGTCGCGTTCAGCCGGTTCACCCTCGGTCTCGACGGCCAGGTGATGTCTTTTCTGATCATCGCCATCGCCGCTGCCGAGGCGGCAGTGGGACTCGCGCTGGTCGTGCAGATTGCTCGTGACCGGCGGACCGTAGACGTTGATGACCTGACTCTGCTGAGAGGCTGATATCGTGACGACGGCTCTCAAACTGGTACTGCTCTTCCCCCTCATCGGGGTGGTTTTCGGTCTCACCTTCGGACGGAGGCTGCCCGAAAAGGTTGTCGGCTGGATCTCATCCCTCTGCGTCGGGGCCGCCTTCGTCTCCGCTGTGATCGCGGTGTCGGGATTCCTGGGTCTCGAGCATGGTGAAGCCGGTGTGAGCGTGGTCCTCTTCGAGTGGATCGCGACCGGCCCGGTCCATATCGACGCCGCCCTCTGGCTCGACCAGCTCTCTTCGGTGATGATCCTGGTGGTTACGGGCGTGGGCTTCCTGATCCACGTCTACTCCATCGGCTACATGCATGGCGACTGGGGATTCGGTCGGTTCTTCACCTGGATGAACCTCTTCACCTTCGCGATGCTGCTGCTGGTGCTGGGTGACAGCCTGGCGATGCTCTTCATCGGCTGGGAAGGCGTGGGGCTCTGCTCCTACCTGCTGATCGGGTTCTGGTTCGAGAAGGATTCAGCGGCTGACGCCGGACGGAAGGCGTTCGTGGTCAACCGTATCGGTGACGCGGCCTTCATCTCGGGGATGCTCGCACTCTTCGCCCTCTTCGGCACCCTGAACATCCAGGAGATCATCCACCTCAGCCCGGAGGTGTTCGCGGTCGGTGGAAGCGCGGTAACGATCATCACCCTGCTCCTCTTCGTCGGAGCGACCGGCAAGAGCGCCCAGATCCCGCTTCACATCTGGCTGCCCGATGCCATGGAGGGCCCGACCCCGGTCTCGGCTCTGATCCACGCCGCCACCATGGTGACCGCCGGAGTCTACCTGGTCGCCCGCATGGGTTCGATCTTCATCATGGCACCCACAACCCTGGCCGTGGTCGCCCTGGTCGGCGCCCTGACGGCCATCGTGGCCGGGTTGATCGGGATCGCCCAGCATGACATCAAGAAGGTGCTCGCCTATTCCACCGTGAGCCAGCTCGGATTCATGTTCCTGGCTCTCGGCGCTGGGGCGTTCGCGGTCGGCATCTTCCACCTCATGACCCATGCCTTCTTCAAGGGGCTTCTCTTCCTGGGAGCGGGCAGTGTGATCCACGCCATGTCGGACAAGCAGGACATGCGTGAAATGGGGGGCCTGAGGAAGAAGCTGCCGATCACCCACGCCACCATGGTCATCGCCGGGCTGGCGCTGGCCGGTATCCCCTTCTTTTCCGGATTCTTCAGCAAGGACGAGATTCTCTACGAGGCGTGGGCCGGTCCCAACGGCCACCCCCTCTTCTGGGTCCTGGGAGCGATCGCGGCTGTCCTGACGGGGATCTACATCTTCAGGCTGCTCTACCTCACCTTCTGGAGCAAGAGCCGCGTCCCTGATGATATCCACCCGCACGAGTCGCCGAAGGTCATGACCGTGCCGCTGATGATCCTGGCCGTGCTGGCCGCCGTCGGCGGATTCATCGGCCTGCCCAAAGTGCTCGGAGGTGGAGCCTGGATTCAGGACTTCATCGGCACCGCGACCGGCGCGGCCGCGCATGGCGCCGAGGCTGTTGGTGAACTCGGTGCGGAAGCAGCCCACGGCGGCGGCGGTCTGCAGGTCATCCTGATGGTGGTCTCAGTCCTCCTGGCGCTGACCGGGTTCTGGATTGCCCGTCGCTGGTACGGACGCGAGGAACCGTACCCCGAGGTGCCTGAGCAGGCTGTCCCGGGACTGTGGAAGGCGATGCGGCAGAAGTTCTACTTCGACGAGTTCTACTTCTTGATCATCGGCAAGCCGCTTCTGAAGCTGAGCGAGTGGCTTTACCGGTTCTTTGACGTGAAAATCATCGACGGGACAGTGAACGGGGCCGGACAGGTCACGAACACGCTGGCCCGATGGATCGCCGGACTGCAGGTGGGACATGTGGGGATCTACGCGCTGGCCCTGGCCGGTGGAGCGGCGATTCGCACGGAAACGGGTAAAGGACTGAGCAACGGATGAACGCACAAGATCTGACACTCTTCGGCTCCATCTGGGCCCACTGGCTCTCCTGGACCATCCTCATCCCCGTCCTGGGCGCACTGGCGATCGCGATCGTGCCAAAGGACCGGCACACCCTCATGAAGGGGATCGCTCTCGTCGTCAGCCTCATCGTGTTTGTGATGGGGATCGCGATCTGGTTCAGCTTCGATCCTGACACCGCCGCGTTCCAGATGACCGAGAGCATGCGCTGGATCCCGGGGATCGGCGCTTCCTACCTGGTCGGCATCGACGGCATGAGCATGATTCTGGTGGTCCTGACCGCCTTCCTGACCCCGATCGCTCTCCTTGGTACCTGGACGTCAGTCACCGAGAAGATGAAGGGCTACACGGCTTCGATCCTCATGCTCGAGGCGGGAATGATCGGCGTCTTCGTGGCACGCGACCTCTTCCTCTTCTACATCTTCTGGGAAGCCATGCTGATCCCGATGTACCTGCTCATCGGGGTCTGGGGCGGACCACGGCGGATCTACGCCGCGGTCAAATTCATCCTCTACACCCTGGTCGGCTCCTTCCTGATGTTGATCGCCATCCTGGCGCTCTACTTCCTGCACGGCAAGCTGACCGGCGTCTACACCTTCGATCTCGCCGCCTTCGAGCAGATCGCGATACCGTTCGGAGCGCAGACCTGGCTCTTCCTGGCGTTCACCTTCGCCTTCTGCATCAAGGTGCCACTCTGGCCGTTCCATACCTGGCTCCCCGATGCTCACGTCGAAGCGCCGACCTTCGGGTCGGTCATCCTGGCCGGAGTGCTGCTGAAGATGGGGACCTACGGCCTGCTCAGGTTCTCACTCCCCCTCTTCCCCGTCGCGGCAACGCTCGCGGTCCCCTACCTGGCGACGCTCTCCATCATCGGGATCACCTATGGAGGTCTGGTAGCCTGGGTTCAAAAGGACATCAAGAGCCTGGTGGCCTATTCCTCTGTGGCGCATCTCGGTTTCGTGGTCCTGGGGATCTTTACCTTCCGAGCCGAAGGTCTCTCCGGGAGCATGCTCCAGATGGTCAACCATGGTCTCTCCACCGGCGCCCTCTTTATCCTGGTCGGCTACATCTACCAGCGGCGGCACACCCGTCAGATCGATGACTTCGGAGGACTCGCGAAGGTGATGCCGATCTACGCGGCGATCCTGCTCGTGGTCGCCTTCTCTTCGGCCGGGCTCCCCGGTCTGAACGGATTCGTGGGAGAGTTCCTGATCCTCATCGCGGCCTTCCAGGTGAGCCCGTGGATGGCTATCCCGGCAATCCCGGGCATCATCATCGCGGCCCTCTACCTCCTCAGGCTGTTGCGGGGGGTTATCTGGGGCCCACTCGACAAGGAAGAGAACAAGGTCCTGAAGGATCTCAACCTCAGGGAGATCCTTACCATGGTGCCGCTCCTGGTCTTGATCGTGATGATAGGGATCTTCCCGAAGCCCTTCCTGCGACCGCTTGAACCGGTCGCGGCCAAGATCGAAAAACGCATGAACTCCGTGCGCCAGCCCGTCAGATATGTCATCGAGACACCGAGTCCCGGGGACCCTGAAAGCCGGGATACCGTACCGGCGGACGAGACCGCAGCACCCGAAGCGACCCCGGCGGAATCGGATGAACCGAACTCAGCGGAAATGGTGACGTGATGTTCGAGGGCCTCTACTCCTGGTCAGCCGTCGCTCCCACTCTGGTGGTCCTGGCGACCGCGCTCATCGTGATGCTTGTCGACCTCTTCGTCAAGCCGGGCAGCCGGATTGTCCCCTGGCTCACCATCGTCGGCCTGCTCGCCGGCCTGGCTGTAACGATCGGCATGTGGGGGACCGAAGAGGTCGCCTTCAGCGGAGCCTGGAAGATCGGCGCCTATTCGCTCTTCTTCTATGCTCTGTTCATCGTGGCCGCGATCATTACGATCCTCTTCACGCTCTCCCACGAGCAGCGTCGGGGACGGTTCCCCGGCGAGTACTGGAGCCTGATCACCTTCAGCGTGGTCGGGATGATGGTGATGGCCTCGGCGGCCGACCTCATCACCCTTATTATCGGCCTCGAGACCATGAGCCTCTGCGCCTACGTGATGGTCGGACTGAACCGGAACGATCCGCGGAGCTCCGAGGGTGCCCTGAAGTACTTCCTGCTCGGCGCTTTCGCCTCGGCCTTCCTGCTCTACGGCGCGGCCTTCATTTACGGCTCGGTGGTCACCACCAGGTTCTCTGAGATCGGGGCCTTCATCGCGGCTCACGGCGATTCCATCCCCTTCACTCTCCAGGTCGGCGGCATCCTCCTGCTGGTGGGACTCGGCTTCAAGGTGGCCGCGGTACCCTTCCACATGTGGGCGCCGGACGCCTACCAGGCGGCCCCTACCCCGGTGACCGGATTCATGGCCACGGCTGTCAAGGCAGCCGGATTTGCGGCCATCGTCAAGATATTCGGACTCGTCTTCGCGTCCTCCGCGGTCGTCATGCAGGACCTGATCTGGTGGCTGGCGCTCCTCTCCATGATCGTCGGGAACTTCGCGGCGGTCATGCAGATGAACCTCAAGCGCATGCTCGCCTATTCAAGTGTCGCTCACGTCGGGTACCTGCTCACCGCCATTGTCGGCAGCGATCCCGGAGTCTCTCTCCAGGGCGGTACCGGAGTGCTCTTTTACCTGGTCTCCTACACCCTGATGACCCTTGGCGCCTTCGGGGTGCTGATCATCATTGGCGGCGGCGAGGACCGGCGTGAGACCCTGGTGGATCTGACCGGCCTGGCGAGCAAGAGTCCAGGGCTGGCTCTGGCCATGACCATCTTCATGGTCAGCATGTCGGGGATCCCTCCGACGATAGGCTTCTTCGGCAAGTTCTATGTCTTCGGCGCGGCGGTGCAATCGGGTTATACCGGTCTGGCAGTGATCGGCATCCTCACCAGCGTGGTGGGTGTCTTCTATTATTTCCGGGTTGTGGTCAACATGTATATGAAGCCGGCTGAGAAGTCGTTCCTGCCCTACCGGCGCTCAAGGATCAGTGACATCACTCTCGGTGTGCTGGCGGTAGCCGTTATCTACCTCGGCATCTTCCCCCAGAGTCTGCTTTCACTGGCCCGGAACGCCTTTCAGAGTCTCTTCTAGTGTCCCGAGTCAGAGATCAGGGGTACTGACCCATGCAGGCGGTTGTTTTCCACGACCACGGCGGACCAGAAGTCCTCGAGGTGGTGGAAATACCTGCGCCCGTCCCCACCGCTGCCGAGGTCCGCATCAGGGTAGAAGCAGTCGCGCTGAACCACCTCGACATCTGGGTGCGCCAGGGCCTGCCCGGGCCGCCGGTGCCGATGCCCCACCTGCTCGGCAGTGAGATCGCCGGGACGATCCTCGAGGTCGGTGAGGGAGCCGCGGAATCAGGATTAGCCGGACCTGATGGTGAGCCTGCCCTGCCCGGCCTCTACGGTGAGCCCGTGTACGTCGGGCAGAGAGTCGTGCTGGCGCCGATGACCTCGTGTCGCGAGTGCGAGTTCTGCCGGAAGGATCTCGACAGCCTCTGCCTCGAGGGCTACCAGATATTCGGCTATCAGCGTCAGGGCGGCTACGCCGAAGAGGTGGCCATGCCGGCCGATGTCTGTTTCCCGCTCGGCCCGGATGATGATCCGGTCGGCTGGTCAGCGATCCCCCTCACCTTCATGACCGCCTGGCGGATGCTCCACACCCAGGCCCACCTGCAATCGGGAGAGTCGGTCCTGGTCCATGCCGCGGGTTCCGGAGTGGGAACAGCCGCGATCCAGATCGCGAAGCAGGCCGGGGCCACGGTCTATGCCACCGCCTCCACTCCGGAGAAACGCAAGAAGGGACTGGAACTGGGGGCCGACGCGGCCTTCGGTTACGCCGAGCCCGACTTCGCGGAAACGATCCGCGACCTGACCGACGGCCGGGGCGTTGATGTCCTCTTCGAACACATCGGCTCGGATGTCTGGGACCAGAACCTGAAGTGCCTGGCCCGGGGTGGTCGACTGGTCACCTGCGGAGCTACCACCGGCGGTACGGTCACCCTCGACCTCCGCTATTTGTTCGTGAAGCAGATGCACCTGATCGGGTCCTACATGGGCAGCCGGGGAGAACTCCTCAAGGTAATCGAAGGTGTCAGAGCGGGTGACTTCGTACCGGTGGTTGATCGGGTCTTCCCCCTCGCGGAGGCTGCTGAAGCCCACCGCTACCTGAAGGACCGCGCCCAGTTCGGCAAGGTCGTTCTCCAGCCCTGAACCAGCCCTCATTCCTCCCACAGATCGGTTCTCGTACGGGCTCCTGCGCGCTCTGTTCCTGTTATTCTGGTGCTGCAGGCTGGATTGATTGCCTGCCGGACCATTAGAATCCTGAAACCGTGAAGATACTGAACCGATACATCATTCGGGAACACCTTGGCCCCTTCGTACTCGCGGTGGCGATCCTGACCTTCCTCTTTCTCATGAACGAGCTGATCGACATCTTTGATCTGGTGATCGGGAAGGGACTGGATGTGCCGATCGTGCTTGAGCTCCTGTTCTACAACGTGGCCTGGATGCTGGCCCTGACTGTTCCGGGAGCGGTCCTGGTCTCGGTGCTGATGTCCTTCGGGCGTCTCTCGGCCGATGGTGAGATCACCGCCCTGCAGTCCAGCGGTATCAGCCACCTCAGGCTCCTCTTTCCCGTGCTCTTTTCTGCTGCCCTGCTCTGCGCCTTCCAGGTCTACTTCAACGACCGGATTCTGCCTGAATTCAACCATCAGATCAGGATTCTCGAATCGAATATCCGGATGAAACATCCTGCCCTGGCGCTGGAGCCGGGGATATTTATCGAAAGCCTGAACGGGTATACCCTCTTCATTGAGGAGATCGATCAGGAAACCTCACGGGCCGACGGCGTGACGATCATGCAGTACCTGAATTTCAACGTGCCCGATCCGCCCCGGATCATCAGGGCCGCCTGGGGATACATCTCGATCGATAGTCTGACTGGAGAAGACATCAACCTCGATCTGCGCAACGGCACCATCACCGAGATCCAGGAGGGGCAGACCAGGATCCAGCAGTTCGACCAGATGAAGACCTTCATCAACGCCACCGGCCTGCTGCTCCGCCGGGTTGACACCGGGGTTCGGGGAGAACGAGAGCTTCCGATCAGGGACATGCGGATACGGGCTGCCGCCCATGAATCCCGTTCGATACAGGCCGAAGCGAGGCTGGGCGAACTGGCCGCCCCCTTCATCAGGCGGGTGGTGCGGGGTGAAGCGGTGGCGCTTCCTGACCGGGGCCGCGCCCTGCAGATCCCCGGGAGGGTGCTTTCGGCCCACCGGGCCCTTGTCGGACATCAGAAGAACGCCGAGCAGCAGCGTATCAGCTCCCTGAAAGATCGGAACCGCTACCTGGTCGAGATCAACAAGAAATGGTCGATCCCTTTTGCCTGTATCGCGTTCGTGCTCATCGGAATCCCGCTCGGCGTGATGACCCGGAGCGGCGGCATGGTGGCCGGATTCGGATATGCCCTGCTCTTCTACCTCATCTACTGGATATTCCTGATCGCCGGTGAAGCTCTTGGCGATCGCAACGTGATCTCTCCCTGGCTCGCCATGTGGCTCGCGAACATGATCATCGGTTCAGTCGGAATCTTCCTCCTCCTGCGGGGACGTCTGCGGCAGAGCATCATCCGATGGCCGGAGATCGTCCGCAGGATCCCCGGACGGCCGGGATCATGGCTGGCAGGAAGGCTCGGAGAGGGCTGAGGATACT
>JALGWK010000119.1 GCA_025774205.1 bacterium | reverse complement strand
TTCCCCGGAGCCGACACCATCCTCGGTCCGGAGATGCGCAGCACCGGAGAGGTGATGGGGTCAGCCTCATCTCCCGGTCTGGCCTTCGCCAAGGCCTATTCCTCCACGGGGTATGAACTGCCGGCCGGTGGGACGGTGTTCATCAGCGTGGTCGATCGGGACAAGGCGCACGCCCTCGAAGTAGCGAAGCAGCTCAGTGACCTCGGTTTCGAGATCATGGCCACCGAGGGTACCGCCGAGTACTTCCGGCAGGCGGGGATCGAAGCGATACATATATTCAAGGTAGGCGAGGGACCGAGGCCGCACGTGGTAGACCGGATCAAGAACGGGGAGATCGATCTGATCATCAACACCCCCTTCGGTCGGGGAGCCCGTTTCGATGACCGCTCCATCCGTACTGAGGCGGTCGCTCAGGGGGTGCCGTGCATCACCACCCTGAAAGGTGCCGCGGCGGCCGCCAACGGTATCCTGGCCCGGAAAGAAGGGGTCTTGCAGGTGACCAGCCTTCAGGAATACCATGGTGCGAGGAACAATGGTCCGGGGCGTGACGTAGATTCGGCCGGCGACGGAACTCCGGCATAGGATGAGAAGCGTCTGATCGGGAGAGATCTGATCGAACCACTGCTGAAAAAACCCGACGAAATCCACAAGACCTCAGAGCCTGAGCACACAGCTCTTGTGCCGCCTCCCGGCGAGGAGGGGGACACTCTGCGTGACGGCCTGCTGGTCCATGATGATGAGCCGGAATCGATCATCCGCCAGCGCTCCGATTACCTCCAGCGCACCTACCTGATGATCAAGCTTCGCTGGTTCGCCATCCTCGCTCTGGCGGCCACAATGGTTGTGGTGACCTGGGCAGGTAAATTCGATTACAACGCCTTCGCCCCGGGCCTGGTCCTCGTCTTCATGGGGATCTACAACGTGGCCTTCGAGATGGATTTCCGGATCCGCGAGCGGAAGAGCCTCGACCTGCAGGGACTGGGCCTGATATACCGGTCGGGGACGATCCAGATCGACCTCGACCTGGTGGCTCTGACCTTCATCATCTATCTCACCGGCGGGATCGACTCACCACTGGTCTTCTTCTACATCCTCCACACCATCACCGCCTCCTACCTGCTGAGCCGGAAAGCGACTTTCCTGCAGGCGACACTTGCGGTCGGTCTCTTCGCGACCATGTGTTATCTGGTCTTCGAGCCTGTCAATATTGAACTCCTGGGGTTGAAGATCCTCGACCCGATCACTCTCTATATGGTGAACGAGATCAGAGTGCCCGGTCTCATTATTCCTGATCCGAACTACATGAACGACGCGTACATCCTGGCGCACACAATCGCCCTGGCGGCGATCCTGTACATCTCCGCCGGCATCGGAACGGCTCTCTCCGAGCGGTACCGTGAGAAGGAGCGGGCGATCCAGGAACAGGCGATCACCGACGGGCTGACAGGGCTCTACAACTACCGTTATTTCACCCAGCAGTTCGAACTGGAATTCGAGCGGGCGCGCCGCTACGGCCACCGGCTCACCCTGCTGATGATCGACATGGATGGTCTGAAGCGGTTCAACGACGGTCATGGCCACCTCCTGGGGAGCCAGACCCTGAAGGAGATCGCCGATATCCTGAAGGAGAACACCCGACCGGTGGATGTGGTGGCGAAGTACGGCGGGGACGAATTCGCCATCATCCTGCCCGAGACCGATAAATCGGGCGGCGCCAAGGTGGCCGAACGGATCAGGCAGATGGTCTATGACCACCGGTTCATGGGCCGTGACCGGAAACGAACGATGACCCTCTCTATCTCCGGGGGACTGACCACGTATCCCGATGATGGTTCGGCCATGCGGGAACTGGTGGATATCGCCGACCAGGGGCTCTACGCCGCCAAAAATGCCGGGCGCAACCGCATCAAAGTGGCCGGCCGTAACGATTTCCTGGGCGGTGATGAGGACGGGAAGGGCCGGGAATAATACGTGATTCAGATCTCTCTGGCCGGGAACAGCCGGCCCTCCTCGGTCGTCATACCCCTGTGATGAGCAACCGACGAATGACGCGCGCCTCAACCCTGCTGCTTCTGCTGGTGGTCTGTTCCGGCAGCGCCGGCATGGCCATGGTCGAAGGAGTGGGTGACCCTGCGAGATCGGCCGCCCGGACGGCGGAACAGGGCGATCGCTTCCAGGAGGCGATGGAGGCGGGTCATGACGCCTTCGTGCGTATGGGCTTCGATGCTGCCCGGGCCTCCTTCCGTCGGGCGTCCCGGATCAGCCGCCGCGATCCCCTCCCCCATGTCTGGCTGGGCCGATGCGATCTCTCCCAACCGCCGGAGGCATTCGCGCGCGAAGAGCAGCTGAGAAACGGCCTCGATCACCTGGAGCGGGCTCTCGATCTCGATCCGACTGTTGTGGAGGGCCGGTACTGGAAGGCGCGCGCCCTCACCCGCCTGGGGGGGAACCGGAACCGGGCGGAAGCCCTCCGGCTGTATGAAGGACTTGTCGATGAAGATCCCCTCTACGAGGATGTGATGCACCGCCTCCTGGCGGCTCACGCCGAAGCGAGATCCCTGCCCGACTATCTTGAAGAACTCCGGGAATCGGCCCTGAACACCACCGACGACCCCAGTCTTACCTTCCGTTACGCTGACGCCCTGAGGATGAGCGGTAATTTCGGTCGCGCCGAGGCGATGCTGCGGAGTCTGAGGGAACGCTATCGCGACTTTGCGCCCGGCTGGGTGAACTTCATCCACGCCATGACCCTGTTCGAGATGGGGGAGGCGGAGGAGGGTACGATCCGCTATCTCGACGCGATCTCCTTCATGACCGATCCGGCAGTGGCGCGGGCGATGTGGGAAGATGCCATCTGGATCGCCGATCTGACCGAGATGACGAGGATCAGACGCCTTGAGAGCATAGAGGATTACGCGACCTTCCTGCGCGGCTTCTGGAAGAAGAAGGATCCCACCAAGACGACCGTCGACAACGAGGTCATCGCCATCCATTACGAGCGGCTCAAGGATGCCGAGCAGCACTACCTGCTGGCCGGAGTCCGGGCGATCTGGAACAATCCCGACACCCAGGGCTGGCTCCGCCTCCCCCCGACCTACGATATCGAGGCGCCCTTCAACGACATGGGCATGATCTACATCCGCTGGGGTGAATCCGATAACAAGGGGTGGACCCACGAGATCGAAGTCGACAACATGACCTGGAAGTACGATGAAAAGGGCCAGCGCCCCGAGATGATCTTCCTCTTCGAGAAGCATTCCCTCGGCGGCGACTGGCGTTTCGTACCCACTCCCAGGCCGGGCGAGCATGCCGCCGCCCTGGTCGACCTCGATCCGAAGTTCGGCATGTTCCTCCGCGGCGCCGATCAGCAGCAGATCAGTTTCATGGTCGAGGACGCCAACCAGGCCCTCCGGGTGGGACTCACCCAGAGCGGTCACATGCCGGAGATCGAGGCCGAAATGCTCACCGTCTACAACGATGAGGCCTCATTCAAGGCCCCGGGAGGTCTGACCCGGTATGAGGCGTACTGGGCCTTCCCCGTTGCCGAACTCGTGACCCAGCAGACCCTGGCCGCGGGCGAAGCGGTTGTGACGGTCAACATCAGCCTCTTCACGTCCGAGTTCCGGGAGGTCCACCGGAATTCGCGGCAGATGCGCGTACCCATAGGTCCGGGGGTGACCCCCGACATGATCGCCATCGACCAGGAGGTGATGACGGTTGCGCCCGGCAACTACACCCTGGCCCTCGATTTCTCCGACACCGATGGCAGCCGGCGCCAGATCCAGGAGATCCCGACCATCATAAAGAACTTCCCCGAAGGGGATCTCACCATCAGCGATGTCGAGATCGCCTTCACGATCGCCCAGGGCGAGGTTGGCCGCTTCGGCAAGGGCGGGGTTACGGTCACTCCCCTGCCGACCCGGGTCTATCAGCTGAACCAGCCGGTCCTGATCTATTTCGGGATCAATGGACTCCAGAAGGATGAGTTCGGCGCGACGAGATACCGTATCTTCTATCGGATCGATCCCGGCGCCGGGGAGAGCGGTTCCCTCGGCCGGATACGGATCGGCGGCCGGGAGGCAACCCGCCAGCAGGCGGGCGGAGTGGAGACCGAGCTCGAGGAGGAATTCGGCATCTACAACGACGTGGTGAAGACACTTGCCATCACAATTGAAGACAGCAGCTTCAAGACCTATCGCCTCAGGATCACCGTCGAGGACCTGGTGGCCGGCACCCGTTTCGTGCGCCAGACCTTCTTCTATGTGAACCGGACCCGGTGATCCCACCGGTCAGGGCCATCCTGTTCGACGTGCTCCACACCCTCGTGGATGATTCCGGATTCCCCCGCTTCCAGCTGAGGCGACTCCTCGCTGACGAGGGGATCGACCTGGAAGAGGGAGAGTTCGAAGAGGTCTACCAGACCCTTTCGAAGAAGGAGTACGACTGGGAGGCGGCCGCGGAGGAGGAACCCTTCCGCTCGATCCGGGATCGGCATCGCTCCCGTCTCACGGCCCTCTATGAACATTTCGGATGGGATGAACAACGCGACCTGGAGCGCGATATCGAACTGCTCTGGCAGCGTATCGCCACCAGCGGGCTCTATCCCGAGGTGTCGGAGGTGCTCCCGACTCTGGCAGAGCGGGGGTATCGTCTGGCGCTCATTTCGAATGCCGATGAGGACGATCCGGTGATCCGGGTCATCCTCGGCGCGGGGCTGCCGGTTACCTTTGAGGCGGTGGTCACCAGCCAGGGAGCGGGGGCGTATAAACCGGCTGCCCGGATATTCGAGCATGCCCTCTGGAAGCTCGACCTGGAACCAGTGGAGACGGTCTTCGTGGGGGACAGCCCCGCCTCCGACATCCTGGGCGGCTCGAGGGCCGGATTGCGCACGATCTGGGTGAACCGGAGGGGCGGGGATTACCCCGACCGGTATCCCGGTCCCGACGCCACCGTTACCGACCTGACCGGACTGCTCGATCTCCTTCCGGGAGTCGGCGAGAGCGCTTGATCCACACCATCCTGCGGGAGCGATATCATGCGGAGTCTGGGAACAATCATTTTCGGGTTCCTCCTGCTGCTGGTCCTCGCGGCGGGCGGCCTCTTCTTCCTTGGCGGTACCGACCAGTGGGTGATCGAGACCGCTGAAGGCACCATCGTGATCGAGTTCTTCCCCCGTGAAGCTCCGAACCACGTGAAGAACTGGAAGAAACTGGTCCGGGAGGCCTTCTTCGAGGGCACCACGTTCCACCGGGCGGCGGCAGGCTACATCATCCAGGGGGGAGATCCCTACTCGAAGGATGACAATCCCTTCAATGACGGTCTCGGCGGACCGGAGTGGACCGTTCGGGCGGAATTCAACGACATCGAACATGTCCGGGGCATCGTCTCGGCGGCGCGGGAGGACCGGAACGTCGATACGGCCGGGAGCCAGTTCTTCATCTGCCTGTCGAGCATCCCCATGCTCAACCGGCAGTACACCGTCTTCGGGGAGGTCGTGGAGGGGATGGACGTGGCCGACTCGATCGCCCGGAAGCCGAAATCGGCCGAAGATCCCGAGCGACCGGTCGATCCGGTACCGGTGACGCAATCCTCGATCCGGACCATCTACCGGCTCCCTTTCATCGGGGAGTTCTCCTTCTGAGCAGGGTTTACCGGTCTTCGATCTTTTCGTTCGTGATCAGTCTCCCAAGGAGCCACTCCACTCCGTCACTCTGACGGAGGGCCTGCAGCACATCACCCATCTTCGCCAATACCATGTAGTTGGTGACGCCCGACTGGAG
>JALGWK010000118.1 GCA_025774205.1 bacterium | reverse complement strand
GACCTGCCCGATAAGCCGCTGGCGGACTTCAGGTTCGAAATCACTTCCGGTATCCCGGTTCCCGCCGAGCGAGACCGCGACCGGCAGGGTATCGATCACCCCCTCATCGACCAGGAGTTCATGGATGTCGAGCAGATTGAAATCGCTGTCGGTCGCTCCCCACGAGGAAGCTCCCAGGGAGATGATCACGACGGGCACGACTCGCATGGCCTCTGCCGCAGCTACGACCGCGATCATGAGCGCGGGGAAGGAGGCCGAGCAGCCGACCGCGATCGTGTCACCCTCCTCAACCCCGGCCGATCGCAGCAGGTGCACCAGCAGGGCAGCCAGGTCGGGACCGGTGGTGGTCCGTTTCGCCTCAAGGTCTCCGAGCGAGGTATGGAGGTCGCCGTATTCCGGTCCGATGAGGCCCGTGGCGTTGGGATCGGCGGCAGGTATCCGATCGGCCCGCTCGGCCCCGATGACGGCGACCGCCTCTGTCATCGTCCGGGCGGCGGAGAGCATTTCCTCCGTCCACTCCATCGATCGCCGGGGCGCGAAGACCAGCGCCGCGGACCACGCCCCCAGGCTCACGAGTCCGGCCAGGATGATGGTGTGTTTCAGTCGCCTGTCGATACGCTGACGAAGCATGACTCAGAGGAGGGCCAGGAGACGACCGAGGAAATGAAGGAGCACCGTGACCGTCACCAGCGCGGCGCTCGTGACGGTGATCCCCTGGCGCTCCATATGGCTGGCGATCAATCCCGGTATAACCCAGCCGATGACCTGGAACTCCATGGTGCCGGGGAAGATGCCGGGAAGCACCGCCGACCAGGAGGAGAAACACGAACCTCCGCTTGCCGAAGAGGATCAGGTAGCGGGAGGCGAACCGGTATACGAGGAAGGTCAGCAGGGCCGCGATAAGCGTCCCGACGATCCGCTCCGGTTCGCTAAGGAAGAGGACCAGGTAACTCGGGACGATGATCCCCCCCGGATAGATTCCGGTCAGCCAGACGCAGAGAAGCGCGAGCAGCAGGCCTATAAAGGGAATCTCATACCCCACCGGGCGCTCCATTCCGTGACCAGTGCTCAACGAGACGTTCACCCATACCGTGGAAATTGCCGAAGCCGAAGATCACATCCCGGTCGTTCGCCTCTGAGACGACCAGTCGGGTCAACTCCTCCGGATCGGTCATGGTGACCAGGCGGACATCAGGGAGACGCCGGGCCAGAGCGCGGGCATGCCCCCCGGTCACGTAGAGCCTCCTGAACCGCTCCCGCCAGCCCGCCCGGAGGGCTTCGATCCACTGGATGGTGCGATCGCCCCGGTCGAGACGGAGGTTCAGCAGTCCGGTGAGTTCCCCCCTGTCGGGCGGGAGAAGGTCGATGACCTTCCGGAGCACCGCCTCCGTGGAGAGGGGATCGTTGGCCGCGAATCCGTTCACGAGGAAACATTCCTTCTCCGAGCCCTCTGTCCCTTCTGTTCCGCTCAAACCTTCCGACCGGTAGCGCCAGCAGGTGAACTCACCAACATCCTGCTCCACCGCGAGTATCCCGTTCCTGATGGCATCCTCCCCGACCCCGAGATGACGGCTGATACCGCAGACCAGATCAAGGTTCTCATCGAACATTCCCGGTCGCGGCACCTCCCCCCCCGCGAACATTCCGGCCGACACGCCCTTCTCCACTTTGAAGCAATCCAGGAAGACCGCGGCTCCGACCGGGATACCGCACGCCAGCACCTCCGCCACCTCACTGCGGGTCACTCCCATGGCCTCCACGTGGTCCGGTCTGGCGTTGGTCACGGCCACGAGGTGCGGCTGAACCAGCACCTCCCCCTCCACCCGATGGTTCTCGGCATGGATACTCATCGTCTCCATCACCAGGACATCGACACCGAGTCGGGCCGCCTGTCTTACCGAACGTACCTGTTCGATGATCGAGGGCACACCCCGCCGGGGAACTTCTTCTCCGGCGCCATCGGGCAGGATCACCTCGGCGCGCGAGCCGGTCGTCTTGGCCAGCACGGTGCGGCCATCCTCCCTCAGGACCGCGGCGAGCAGACGGACCACACTCGATTTGCCCCGGGTACCGGTGACGGCGATCCGGAGCGGGATCGAGCGCAGGTTCCGCTCGTGCCCGATCCGCTCAAAGAGGAGCCAGAGGATGAAGAGAACAGTGGTTATCAGCAGAACGGTCATGGAAGCGCAGGGACCCCGCTCAGCAGGTCCGACAGCCAGTGGGCGATGTTGAGCACGAATCGGGCGTTGTGAGGAGCGTCCGGATGAGCCATCCCGAAAGGAGGTCCATCACCCCCGGTCTGCGAGGTGAACATCGCCGCCTCACCGAAGGCCGCCACCCTGCCCCTTCGATATCGCACGGCCGCGCCCTGGAGCAGCCCGGCCCCGGCGATTCGCCTGGTCGTCTCGGTGATATCCCATGACTTCTCCGGCAGCATGATCACCACCCCGTCACCCAGCACCATGATCGGATCGGCGTCGGCCCCGGGCTCCATTCGGAAACCCTGGCCGGTGAAGCTGGTGACCCGGGCCACCTCTTCGCCCGGCACCCTGCCCCGCACGATCGGATGATCGACGAGGGTTCCGTTCTCCGGGCGGAACTGCATGGCAGCGTCGTCATCGGGATCGATGGCGTACCCGTTGATAAAGGTAAGGCCGAACGCGGCGGCCAGGTCACCCGCCGAGGCGGGAAAGGGCATGTGGTCGGCGATCAGCCAGAGGGAGCCCCCCCGACCGACCCATTGCCGCACGACCCTCACCTCCCGATCGGTGAACGCGGGCGGATTGGGCAGGTCCCAGCTCTCGACATTCTCTTCGGCAAGGGCGTTCGCGATCACCAGGATATCCACGTCTGCCAGGGATCCCGGGGTGAACTTCGCTGTTCCCGCTTCGACCCGGTAGCCGTCCGCCTTCAGCAAGGCAGCGAAGGCCTGGTAACGACCCTCGAGGGTATGGAAGTTGTGGTGGGCCTCATCGATCACGACCAGGGGGCCGGTGCCCTCCAGCCAGGTGGGATGTTCGACCCCGGGCATGAAGGAAGTATCCGCCTGCTGCTGGGCGACAACTGTCAGCGGCACCGCCGCGCAGAGGAGGAGGACCGGCAGAAGTGGCAGAGAGCGACTGGATCTCATGGGTCAGCGCCACTCCACGTTCAGGTTATGGGCTCCGCGACTGGTTATCTCCGGATGGACGTCCAGTACCAGCATCTCATCCCGGTTGCCGATCGCCATACCCACCAGGTAGACCAGCCGGGTAATCCGCTCCATTTTGGTGTAATCGATCTTCTCGATCGTATCGGTCGGCTGATGATAATCGGGATGGGCCCCGGTGAAGAACCACATGGCCGGGATGCCATACTGAATGAAGGGGAACTGGTCGCTCCGGAAGAAGAACTGCTCCGGATGGGCGGGATCGTTGTAGAGGTAATCGAGGTTCAGACGGGTGGTGCGATCATTCACCTCCCTGAGAACGACGTCGAGTTCGCTGCTCAACCGGTTCGACCCGATCACGTAGAGCTGGTCGGGATCGTTCCGGCTGATCATGTCCATGTTCAGTTCTACGCTCATCTTCTCAACCGGCACCGGACTGTGCGCGATGAACCAGCTGGCGCCCCACAACCCTTTCTCCTCACCGGTATGCCAGACCATGATTACCGACCGCCGCGGTCGTTCCCGGACCAGCGCCTGGGCGATCTCAAGCATGGCCACCGTTCCGGAACCGTTGTCGTCGGCGCCGTTCATGACCTCACCGTTCCGGACTCCCACGTGATCATGGTGAGCTCCGAAGAGTACGTACTCATCCTTCAGTTCCGGATCGCTCCCCTCGAGATACGCCACGACGTTGCTCGTGTGATCGTGACGGACCTGCAGCCTGGACGAGATATCAACCATTCTGTCAGTGAACTGCCGACTGCGAACCTGTTCACCGCGACCGATCTGTTCGAACATTTCTCCCAGTTCCGCCTCAGTCACTCCCAGGAGCGCGGCGCCAGCCGAATGGCGGACCTCGAGCTGGAAGCTGGGTGAAAACGAGGATGCCTCCCTGGCCTCCGCCGGCTCCTCCGCGATCCGGGCCCCTTCGGTGTTGCTGAAACCAGTACCACGCGTGGCGAGCTGCTGCTCCCGTTCAGAGCTGATGACGCTGATGACGGCGGCAGCCCCTCGTACCCGGGCGACCTGGGCACGGCGATAGAGATAGCGGCGGTTCTCCTGGCTGCGCAGGGCATGCTCCTCCGGCAGGGTCCCTTCCAGCATGACCACCACCTTGCCGGCCAGATCGATATCACCATAGTCATCCCAGTCGAAATCAGGCGCCTCGAGACCATATCCCACGAATACGAGATCGCCTGACTGTGATCCCGTGAATCTGGATCGTGAGATACCGAAATCATCCGGAAAGCTGAACCGTACCGTCTCACCGCCGGAACGGAGCTGAAGAAAGGTCCCACCGGTCGAGAGGGAGGTCAGCTCAAGCGGGATGTCCTGCAGGAAGGATCCATCGGGCAGCAGCGGCCTGAAACCGTAACTCGCCACCAGGGTCGCCAGATATCGAGAGGTGATCTTCAGTTCCGTTGATGGTGCGTTCCTGCCCGCGAACTCGTCCGCGGCGATGAACTCCAGATGGGTGCGCAGTTCCGCCGCGGTGATCGACTCGACCGCGCTACCCTGGGCGACGACCGTTCCCGGAACACTCCCGAACAACGCGATCAATACGACTGCGGCAATCCACTTTCGATGCACCGGTTTCCTCCTCAGACATGATTGGATTCCCGAGTGTAACACAACCTTACCACTATACACGCATTATCCATGCAACCTGGTTCCGCTGTCCGTTGTATAACTGGAGACCATGGATTACCCACGCGATGGTAGAGAGCTGAAGCGGGAACGGCGGCAGCGGCTGCTGCGGACCGCCGGACCATCGGCAGGCGCGATTCTCATCATCTTCGCTCTCATCCTGCTGATCCGATCGGGCAGCGATGGTCGCGGGGACATCCCCCCCCTCCCCCCACGCTCTCCATTGCCCGACAGCATCTGGACCGCCCGGATCGAGGAGTGGGCCGGGGCCGCCGATCCCCTGAACAGCCTCATCATCGCCCACGAAGACACCATCCTGACCGAGCAGTACTTCCGGGGCATGACCGCCAACCGGCAGGTGAACATCAAGTCGGCCTCAAAGAGCGTCATGTCGGCTTTGATCGGCATCGCCCTCGAGCAGAGTCACCTGGATAGTGTCGAACAGCGGATCTCGGAGTTCCTTCCCTCTTACCTCAACGGCGGTTCCGATCCCCGCAAGCAGGGGATCACGATCGGTCACCTGCTCTCGATGTCGTCAGGACTGGAAGGAACGAGTTTCGGCAATTACGACGCCTGGATCGCGAGTTCCGACTGGATCAGGTACGCCCTCGACCGGCCGCTCCTCGCCGATCCGGGATCGAGAATGATCTACAGCACCGGCAACACCCACCTCCTCTCGGTGATCCTGACCGAGGCCTCGGGGATGAACACCCTCTCTTTCAGCCGTCGCCATCTCTTCCAACCACTCGGCATCACGATACGCCCCTGGGATCGCGATCCGAACGGCTACTACATGGGCGGCAACAACATGCATCTCTCACCCCGGGAGATGTTGCGGTTCGGACAGCTCTACCTGAACGGAGGTCGATACGGCGAGAGGCAGATCCTCTCCGGATCGTGGGTGAACCGCACCATGACGCCCGCCATCAGCCGGGGATTCCGCGGCGGCGGGTATGGCTACGGGTGGTGGATGAGGAGGATGCGGGGGCACGATGTCTGGTACGCCTCCGGGTATGGAGGCCAGTATATCTTTGTTATCCCGTCGCTCGACCTGGTGGTGGTGACGACCTGTTCCCTCGAGGCCGGCCGCCGTAGACGCCCTCAGGTGGTGGGAACCCTGGAGCGGGTGATCATCCCGGCCATCCTCGACCGGATACTCAGCCGGGAACTGGCGCTCTGGGATCTCCTCACGGTCTGATGGGGAGCTGACCTTCCAGTTCTGCGATCTGCGGTCTGTATCGGCTGGGATCAGACTGGTCTGGTCCGCCGCACGATCGCGATAACAACGATCGTCAGCACACCGATCGCAAATATGATCGAGATCCAGACCGCGGGCCGGTCCGATCCTGCCGGTCAGAAACTCCGGTTGTATTTCGTCCACAGTTCGTCACCGAGCTTCCAGTAACGCTCGACCGTGCTGTTCGCGAGATCGTGACAGTATTCGGTAAGGAACGCTACAGCCCGGGCCGGATCTCTCTCGAAGAGCCGGCGGGCCTCCGCTTCGATCTCGGACTGTTTCGCGAAGGCGTCCATCTCGATCGGCTCCCAGACTCCCTGCAGATCCTCCTTCATCTGCTGGTAACGGAAATAGGAGAGCCGACTCGCACGCCGGAACGCCCACCAGGCACAGTCGCGCCGGTACTCCGCCCGACCGCCGATCTGATACGACTCGGGCATGTCCTCGATACCGATATAGAAGGGGAGATGGGGAGTGGTGGCAGGATTATCGTAACCGAGCCAGACCACGCCGCCGATTTCGTCGGGCAGCCAGTCACGGGACTGGGTGACCGTCAGGTAGGTGGCAGCGGGACTGCAGATGGTACGCTCCCGGGCGATGTGGAATAGGTCGCGCAGGTCGGAACTCATGAAGGGATTCGCGATCGGACTCTTGACCGTCTCCCCTGAGCGATTCACCACCGTCAGGTCGCGGGTCATGTCGAAGGCGGTTTCCTCGTATGAATCGCGGAAGATCGCCAGCACATCAGCGACGGAGATCTTCTGCTCCGGTTTGACGGAGAAGGGATAGTTCTCGGCGTTGGGGTCGAGGTTCAGGGAAGGCGCCAGCAGGCTCAATACCCGCCATTCCCGGCGACGGGAGTAGAGGCTGTTGCGGTTGGCGTAGGCGTAGCAGAACTCGAAGGCTTCGCCGCTCTCCGGGTCCCACCAGCCCATCTCCTCCGCCAGGGTAAAGACGTTGTCGGAGGCCATGAAGAACTCGGGGTTGTCCGGATCGATCTGCCTGATCCGGTGGGCGTTGGCCGAGACCCCGATCTCGTCATCGGGGATGCGGACCGCCGCCCAGACTGCGCCGATATTCCCCCTTCCGGGACCCAGGATCTCGAAGTGCCAGACCTCTTTAGGATCGGCGAAGGTGAAGCACTCACCGTAGTCGTTGTAGCCGTATTCTTTCGTCAGTTCATCGGCGATCCGGATCGCCTCCCGGGCCGTGCGGGCCCGTTCGAGGACCAGCCGGTAGAGTTCCGGAGCGTCGATCAGCCCCTCTCCACTCCTCAGTTCGTACTTCCCCCCGGTGGTGGTCTCCCCGATCGCCAGCTGATGCTCATTCATGACCGGGTAGGCCGCGTTCATGAACTTGAATGTTTCCGCAACCTGCGGGATCTCCCCGAGGACCAACCGGTCGGGATCATCGGGCATGCCTGTCCGTTTCGGCTG
>JALGWK010000117.1 GCA_025774205.1 bacterium | reverse complement strand
TTCCTGAGGGCGCTACAGTTCAGATGACACATTCAACCAGAGACAACATCGTAGAAGGGGCAAAAATGTCGGTTGATTCGGCAATAGCTGATTATCCCGGGTCGAAACCGTCACTGGCCATCTGTTTTTCATGTATGGCACGTAAGCAGGTACTGGGGACGAGGGTTGAAGAAGAATACCAAATCCTGAAAAGCCATTTCCCCGACCTCCCGGTAGCGGGATTTTATACTTATGGTGAGATAGGGCCTCTTAACCGGGGCAAACCAACCAGATTTCACAATAATACATTTCTAACTGTATTTATCGGATCAGAGTAATGTCGGCCGACGATCAGATAAAACAACTGCAGAAAGAACTGCGGGTACTTAAGCATGAATTTGAGAGGCTTAAAGAGAATCGAGTATTGCTGGAGCAGAGGTGGCTGTTCCAGACCTTGCACGAGGAAATTGAAGCAACGAACCGTGAGCTTGATATAGCCCGGGAGGCAGCAGAAGAAGCAAATCAATCCAAGAGTATCTTCCTGGCAAATATGTCCCACGAAATACGAACACCCATGAATGCGATACTCGGTTTTACAGAAATTCTGAGCGGTTTGATTGATGACGAACAGCACCTGGAGTATCTCTCAGCTATCCAGACCAGTGGTAAATCTCTCTTGGGACTGATCAATGATATCCTTGACCTGACCAAGGTGGAGACGGGCAAACTGGAACTCGAATATGAGGCCGTCGATGTGCAATCAGTTTTCCTGGAAATGAAGCATGTTTTTTCGCAACGGATCAGAGATAAAGGCATCGATTTTATCATTGATATCGATGAGAGCCTGCCGAGCGTGCTTATCCTCGATGAAGTACGTATGCGGCAGGTTCTCCTTAATCTGGTGGGAAACGCTGTGAAATTCACCGATGGGGGATATATAAAGCTCTCGGTTTATAATCGGTACCCGGAAGAGGACCGGAGCAAACTGGACCTGGTTTTCTCAATTGCAGATACCGGTATTGGAATACCGGAGGATCAGATGGAAAAGATCTTTGACGCTTTTGAACAACAGAAAGGACAGAGCTTCGCCCAGTACGGAGGGACGGGACTCGGCCTGGCCATTACAAAAAAGCTCATTGAGATGATGAAGGGCGAAATATCGGTCGAGAGTGAGGTGGGGAAAGGCAGTACATTCAACGTTGTATTGAAACATGTTGATGTCGCTTCGGTTTCAAAATCAGAGCTGGAGCGCGAACTGGGAATCGACGTGGAATCAGTAGTCTTTGACCACGCCTCCATCCTGGTAGTCGATGATGTAGCCATTAACCGTAATCTGGTAAACGGATATCTGGAACCGTACGATTTTACCATTTTCGAAGCTGAGAATGGAGAGGAAGCACTGGCATGTATCAGGATACATAAGCCAGGCCTTGTGCTTATGGATATGAAAATGCCCGTTATGGATGGATATGAAGCTGCAAAGATAAGCAAAGAAACTCCTGAAACAGGTAACATTCCGGTTATTGCGCTGACTGCTGCTGTAATGAAGCAATCAGAAGAAGCAATCCGGGAATTATGCGACGGATACCTGCGAAAACCGGTAAGCAAAATGGATCTGGTTGCCGAGCTGATGAAGTTCCTGGACCATACTGTGGCAGAACCAGAGCCTGTACCAGCCGTTTCTGAATCCCTCGAACCTGAGGGGGTGACATCGAGTGAAGTCCATTCTGACACTGCTTTAGAAAATCTGCCGGAACTGGCTCAGATATTGGAAACAGAGATCCATCCGATCTGGGAGGAACTCAAAAACAGCTCTGTAATAACAGATATCAGCGACTTTACCCGGCGGAACCTCGAGTTAAGCAATAAACATGAATATGCCCCCTTCACATCATGGGTTAATCTCCTCCAGAAGCATGTAACAATGTTTGATCTCGATAAAGTTCACGAAACACTCGAAGAACTGCCTGGACTGATCCATGCTATCAAGAAACATATTTCAGAGTAGACGTAGAGCTTATGAGATCATTATCCCTGATAATTAATGTTGCATTGAGGTAATAAGTAATGACTGATACGACAGCGGGATTCGACAAACACAATTCTATGATACTGATTGTTGATGATACCCAGCAGAATATCCAGGTATTAGGGTCGATACTGATGAAGGAGAATTACCAGATATCTGTCGCCAGAAATGGGTTGGAAGCTCTCAGTGCTGTAGAGGAGGTAAAACCGGACATACTATTGCTGGATATAATGATGCCTGAACTCGATGGTTTCGAGACCTGTAAGCGCCTGAAAGAGTCCCCCGACACCAAAGATATTCCAATCATATTTCTTACTGCCAAAATAGAAACAGATGACATTATCAAGGGATTTGAACTGGGGGCAGTCGATTACATAACAAAGCCGTTTAATGCAAAGGAATTACTGGTCAGGGTTAATACCCATCTGGACCTGAAACATTCCCATGAATCATTGAGATTGAAAGAACAACAATTGCGCGAAGCAATTGCGGCAAAGGACAGGTTTTTTTCTATTGTACACCATGATCTGAAGGATCCGTTCAATATTTTGATCGGTTTTTCGCAATTATTATTATTGAACTATGATAAATATGAAGAAGAGAAAATTAAAGAAATTGTTCAGCATATATTCGACTCAACAAAACAAGCCTCCAACTTACTGGAGAACCTTGTACAATGGGCACGATCACAGACGGGACAGATTCAGTGGAGTCCGTGTAAAATAGATATACGTAATATAGTTAAAGAAAATATAGAGATATTAAATGATACAGCCCTGAAGAAGAACGTGCGTCTGCATTCAGAGATCAAAAAGCCATCATTTGTTTATGCAGATGAGAACATGATAAACATAATAGTGAGAAATCTGATATCAAACGGACTGAAATATACTCCTGACGGCGGGGAGGTAAGGATATCAGCCCGGGACTCCGACGAATTTGTTGAACTGATCATATCTGACACAGGTATCGGTATGGGAAAAGATGACATTGAAAAACTGTTCAGGATAGATGTTCACTATACAACCAGGGGAACGTCAGAGGAAACAGGCACCGGCCTGGGATTGATATTGTGCAAGAAATTTATCGAGAAAAACGGAGGGAAAATCCGGGTCGAAAGTACTTTGGGCAAGGGAAGCCGTTTTATGTGCACTCTGCCGAAGCAGGAGGGCGATTAATAGTATAAGCTAGCCCCCTTAACCCACTGATAAAGACCTGCTCACCTGACGAATAATATTACTTTTCAGAGCAGATGAGCATGTTACCGACTACAACCTGTCAGGAAATCTGCTAAGTCACTATTCCGCTGGAGCGCTTGTATTCCACATGTCCTGATGCAACTTCCATTCGCCGTCCTGGTTCTTCCAGAAAACAACGTACTTGCCGGAATCTGCGATGTTGTCATCCCCGGCGAACAGAGTGTAACGCCCGATTTCAAGAGCAGTGTCACCGAAATCGGTAAGCTCGGCTGTCTCCAGCCTGATTCCCGTCAGTCCCATATCCAAAATAACCTGCCAGAATACCTGGATCGCCTCCTGTCCGGTAACAAAGTCACTATTTGGCGGTAGAAGCTGCCCATCAGGTGTGTAGAGTCCCGCCATGCCGGCAGCATCACCGTTGCCGAACATGGTCATGAATGCGTTATCAACCGCTTCAATGGCAGTACGTGTTTCTGTGCTCATCACTCAGTCCTTCCGGTCGATACAGATGTGGTAGCTGACAACAGTCGATATATAACATTGTGGCGTAGATGGGTGGGCAGCGAGTCATACTACGTCGAGTCCTGCATCACCGTCAACCCGAAGGAACATGCCGATCAGAGCACGACCTCAAAATGCTCCCACTCATGTTTTACCCGTTCCATGAGCTTATTGAATTGCTCCTCACCGCGGATGTTCTCGAGAAACGGATCATATTCGTTGAGAAAGGGGTAATTGATAAAACCATACTTCGTACCGCTTTCCAGCCAGTTGATGGCCTCATCTCTCTCATCGATCAAGGAATAGCTTTCCGCCATCCAGAGAGGGAATATCTCATCCTCCCGCATCAGACTCCTGAATTCTTCCGTTACCGACTGCAGGGCCTCGTTTTTCCTGCCCTGTAACGCATTCCTGAAAAATCCGCTGAGCTGAGCCCAGAAGGTCTGTGGTGCGTCCTGTTCAATACTATTAAGAAGTGTATACGCTTCATCATAACGACTTTCATAAGCGAATCCCTTGGCATACCAGAACCGGAATATCGGATTTTCCCTATCCAGTTGGTGAGATTTACCTAATGGTTCAAGGGCTGAGCTGAATTTGCCATCCATCAGTTCATTCACTCCGACCATCATATGATTCATGGGAGTTAATGGATCAATATCCACCAGCTTCTCCACTAACGGCCTGACGGCCATTCCTTTGCCCATAGAAATAAGAATCCATGCTTGATGCTGCAAAGAAGCCAGATTATTGGGATCGATGGTGAGTGCCTGTTGAAGCTCTCTGACCGCATCCGGAATATTCCCTCGTCGCTTATGGATCCATCCCCTCAGGAGATGACCATGGGAGGACTCAGGGTTGAGAGTAAACACCTTCTGTGCATATTCTTCTGCTTTGTCTAAATAACTTTCTTCTTTCTTGATCGCAGCATCAACATACCACAGGTATACCTGCCCCATATCTGCATACAGGATTTCATTGTCACCTACGGCATCCAATCCATCCGTAATAAGCTGCAGCGCACGCTCCAATCCTTCCTCTGTTAAACGCAGCATTTCATACTGGGCTCTGAGGTGAACTTCGTAGGCCTGAATATCATCTGTCGGTCGCTCAATAATCTTTCGCTCCTCTTCAGGACTCAACTTCAGTTTGAGAGCATCGACTATTGAGCGTGATACCTCCTCCTGGATTTGGAATACATCATCCAGTGTTCCGCTGTACTTCTCAGCCCAAACGTGAGCATCATCTGTAGCATCTATGAGCTGAGCTGTGATTCTGAGGTTATTTCCCGCCTTCCGCACACTCCCTTCCAGGACGTACTGCACATTCAACTCCCGTCCGATAGTTTTGGTGGTCTTTCCGGTGCCTTTGAGCGTCATGGCGGAATTGCGTGAAATAACTTTCAGGGAATGAATCTTCGAGAGGTCAGTGATGATCTCTTCAGTCAGACCATCACTGAAATATTCGTTGTCTTTATCCGGACTCATATCCTCAAACGGCAGAACGACGATCGATTTCTCCCACTCCTGTTGTCCAGTCTCATCGGTTGAGATTTTGCTCAGTTCCTCAACCATTTCCTGTATGCCCTGGTATCGATTGGTCAGATCTTTCACGAGGGCTTTGCCAACGACCTCTTCCAGACCCCGAGGGATATCTTCCCGAATAGAGACCAGGCTCTGAGGATCCTCGTTCAAAGCCGAATACATCACGGCTGTTTCTTTGTCACCCTGGAAGGGCAGCTGTCCGGTCACCATCTCATAAAGCATTACTCCCAGTGACCAGATATCGGCCCTGTGATCCACCTCATCTCCCCGCACCTGCTCGGGCGACATATAGGCCACCGTGCCTATCGAGGAACCTGTCCTGGTGAGCTGAGTGGACCCCGAAAGCTTCGCCAGGCCGAAGTCGACGATCTTGGCCAGACCATCCTTTGTGACAATCACGTTGGCAGGCTTGATGTCGCGGTGGATGATCCCTTCCTTGTGGGCCCTTGCGAGTCCTTCCCCCGTCTGTATGGCTATATCGAGGGCGTCTTCGATTGTCAGAGGACCCCGGGCGATTTTCTCTTTGACCGTATCACCATCACAGTAGGCCATGGCGATATAAGTCTGGCCCTTATCGCTCTCATTGACTTCATGGATAGTACAGATATTGGGATGGTCGAGGGCCGATGCCGCCCTGGCCTCGCGGATGAACCGGATCTGTTCCTCCTCAGAGACAGCTTCAGCAGGAAGAAATTTCAGGGCGACGTTACGCTCCAGGCGGGTATCCTCGGCAAGCCAGACTTCGCCCATACCGCCTGAGCCGATCTTTTCGAGGATCTTATAATGACCTACCTGTTGATCCATCATAGTAGACGCCTCCACCTCAGCTTTCCCGTCCCAGTGAACACAACTGGAATCACGACAGACCGGTCTTGACTGAATCCACATTATCGGGCAAAATACAACATTATCGTGCATGACTGACCAGGTGGCCCGGCAGGGTATGTACCGGCCTGCCGCCTCGCGTGGGGAACTTGGGAGCCTGCCCGTTCAGGGATGAGAACGGGCCGTGAAGCAGCCTGTGGATCTGTTGATGGGAACGTACTGTGAAGCAGCATGAGGAACGCATCGGGGAGCTTGAAGCGGAACTGAACAGTTTCGATCCGGCGGTGCGCAGCCATGCTCTTCAGGCCCTGCTCGCACTGGTCGATGAGGGGGTGCTCACCTGCCCTCCCCTCACCAGTGACTCGAATCTCCACTGTCATTCCTTCCACTCCTACAACGCGTATGGATTCTCTCCTTCAGCCCTGGCCTGGATCGCCCGGCGGGAGGGGATCGGCCTGATGGGCCTGGTCGACTTCGACCTCCTCGACGGGGTTGACGAATTCCTGGCTGCCTGCGAAATGGCGGGAGTGCACGGCACGGCAGGGATCGAGACCCGGGTCTGGATGCCTGAACTGGCCGACGTGGTCATCAATTCCCCGGGTGAACCAGGCGTGGCCTACATGGTGGGGATCGGCTTCACCGGTACCGATCCGGTCGCCGCGGCCCGACCGACACTTGAGCTGCTCCGTTCAGGAGCCCAGGCCCGCAACCGGAACCTGGTGGAACGGATCAATACCCGCCTGCCGGAAGTGGCCATCGATTACGACTGCGAAGTACTCCCCCTCTCCCCCTCGGCCACCCCGACCGAACGGCATATCGTGCAGGCCTATGCCCTCCGCGCCGCGGAGGCATTCGCAGATCCCGCCACCGGCTGGTCGGGGATGCTGGAGGAGAGAGTCCCGAAAATTCCCCCGGCTGGTCGGGGATGCTGGAGGAGAGAGTCCCGAAAATTCCCGGAGTTCCCCATGTTCCCGACGGTCCCGCGTGGTCGACCGCCTCCGATCCCGGATTCCTGAACTGGCTTCGCGCCCGACTCGTCAAGCAGGGGGGGATCGGTTACCTCAGGCCGGGACCGGACACCTTTCCGCCGGCAGAGACATTCATCCGTTTCATCGAGGAATGCTCCGCACTGCCCTGCGCGGCCTGGCTCGACGGCACCTCGGAGGGTGAGCGCGACCCCGACCGATTCCTCGACCTCCTCCTTGACCTGGGCATCGTGGTTCTCAACGTGATCCCCGACCGCAACTGGAACCTGGCCGATCCCGGGGAGCGCCGAATGAAGATCGACAATCTCCACGCCATCGTCGAAGCGGCCCGGAAACGGAACCTGCCGGTGATCGCCGGTACCGAGATGAACAGCCCGGGACAGAAATTCGTGGATGATTTCGACTCACCCGCCCTGGCACCGCTGCGGGAGACCTTCGCCGACGGCGCCAGGTTCGTCCGGGACCACACCATCAAGCAGCAGGTTGCCGGCCCGGTGCTGTCCGAGTTCGGCGGGGATGAGGAGGCCTGATGGACGATCGTTTCCAGGCCTGGATCGAAGGCCGAACCCCCCTGCCCGAAACCTACCGGCGGTGGCCGCTCTACGGGGCCGGATTTGGTAATCTCGGTCGTGACGGGCTGCCGATCGAGGCTCCCCTGCCGAAGCCGGGACCGGGTGAACTGCTCGTGCGTCACGATGCCTGCGGGCTCTGTTTCTCCGACATCAAGGTCTGACAGTCGTGACCGTCGGGGAAGGACTCGATGAGAACTACCGGATCGGAGATCGCTTCACCCTCCAGGCCGACATCTTCGTCGACGGGACCGGATATGCCTACGGCTATGAGATCGGCGGAGGTCTTTCCGGGTATGCCCTGCTCGACTCACGCGTGCTCGATGGCGATGATGGCAGCTACCTGATCCCCGTTCAGTCCACGACCGGGTACGCCGAGGCCGCCCTGACCGAACCATGGGCCTGTGTCGTCGCCGCCTACGGTCTGCGCTACCGGACCACCCTGAGAAAGGGCGGCACGACCTGGATCCATGGCACGGTACGGGCTCGGGAGACCGGCTACGAGATCAGCCGCGGCCTCGATCGCGGTTCCGCCCCCGCCCGCCTCCTTCTCACCGATGTCCCGGCCGGATTCGAGGACATACTCCGGGAGCAGGCAGCGGCCCTCGGAGTCGAGGTTGCCACCACCGACGAGAAGCCGGTCGTGGCCCATGAGAGTATCGACGACATCATCCTGCTGGGCGCCGATGCCGATCTGGTCGAGCGGTTGAGCCCGGCCCTGGCCCCGGGCGGGATCATGGCGGTGATCGACGCCGAACCGCTCGTTCGCCCGGTGGCGCTCGACATCGGCCGGATCCACTATAACCGCTGGCTCTTCATCGGCGGTCCCGGTCCCGACCTGGCGGCAGTCTATGCCGACCGGCCGGTGCGCTCGGGATTGCGAGCAGGCGGCAGGGCCCTCTTCATGGGAGCCGGGGGACCGATGGGACGCATGCATGTCCAGCGGGCACTCTCACTCCCTGAGGGGCCGTCGATAGTGGTCGGCACCGACACCAGCGCTCCCCGCCTGGCCGACCTGGAGCGATCGCTGGCCGGAGACGCGACCTCTCGCGGGATACCGTTCCTCTGTCTCAACCCGGATGACCGGACCGCATACGAGGCCGGCCTCGAACAGGCCATGAACCATGCCCCGGCGGAGGGGGCGGATGACGGCCCCGGCTTCGACGACATCATCGTGCTGGCCCCGGTACCCCGTCTGGTTGAAGAGGCCGCGTTCCTGCTGGCGCCGGGAGGGGTCATGAACATCTTCGCCGGTGTCCCGCGCGAGACGACCGCGGCCGTCGACCTGAGCGATGCCTGGCTCCGGGATACCCGCATCATCGGGCATTCGGCCTCGACCATCGAAGAGATGCGCCTGACCCTTGAACGCGCCGAATCGGGCGATCTCGACACCGGACGGTCGGTGGCCGCGATCGGTAGTCTCGAAGCAGCGAAAGAAGGGCTCGAGGCGGTGCGGGATGGTCGTTTCGCCGGCAAGATCGTCATCTATCCTCACATCCGCGCCTGCCCCCTGACTCCCCTCTCCGAACTGGCGGAATCGATGCCGGAGGTTGCCGTCCTGCTGCGCGACGGTCGGGAATGGACGGTGGCGGCGGAACGGGAATTCCTGAAACGGATGCTTCCGACATGAACGGACACCGACTTCTCCATCTCCGACAGGAGGACCACCGATGAGCGGACCACCGGCTCCTGACCTCAATGGTCAGACTGCTGACGACCGACAGAGCGGTACCGCTGAGAGGGTCGCGCTCGTCACCGGCGCGGCTCAGGGTCTCGGTGAAGCAATCGCGCGCCATCTGGCAGTGGAGGGCTTCGCCGTCGCCGTGGCTGACCTCAACGCCAACGGGGCTGAACGGGTCGCCGGAGAGATCACCAGTGCGACCGGCCGTCCCGCGCTGGGGATCGGAGTGGATGTGACCGACGAAGGAGAGGTGGCCGCGATGATCGATAGCGCCATCACCGATCTCGGCCGACTCGACCTTCTCGTCTCCAACGCCGGCATCCTCATCGCCGGCCCGGTGGAGGAGTTCGAGACCGAGCAGTGGCGCGCCGTCATGAACGTCAATCTCTTCGGTTACTTCCTCTGCGCGCGGGCCGCGGCGCGGGTCATGATCGAACAGGGCGGCGGCGTGATCATCCAGGTCAATTCCAAGTCGGGGAAGAAGGGAAGCTATCGCAACTCGGCCTATGCCGCCTCTAAGTTCGGCGGCATCGGGCTGACCCAGAGCCTGGCCCTCGAACTGGCTGAACATGGCATCCGGGTCAACGCGGTCTGCCCCGGCAACCTGCTCGACTCCCCCCTCTGGACCGACTCTCTCTACGGCCAGTATGCCGAACGCTGGGGGATCAGCGAAGCCGAGGTCCGTCAGCGATACGTGGACCAGGTGCCGCTCAAACGGGGCTGCACCTACGAGGATGTCTGCCGGGTGATCACCTTCCTGGCATCTGACGGAGGTGCCTACATGACCGGGCAGGCGGTGAACATCACCGGCGGACAGGAGATGCGCTGATGCCGGGAACCGCGGACACCTGGCTGGCCTGCGATCTGGGAGCCGAGAGCGGACGCGTCGTGGCCGGAACGATCCGGGATGGTCGCCTCCGGCTCGAGGAACTCCACCGCTTCCCGAACGGTCCGACAGAAGAGGACGGCAGCCTGCGCTGGCATGTCGAAGGGATCCAGCGCGAGATCATCACCGGCCTCACGGTGGCGGGAGAGCGCTTCGGTGACCGGCTCGCCGGCGTGGGAGTGGACACCTGGGGGGTCGACTTCGGCCTGCTCGACAGCGACGACACCCTGATCGAGGATCCCTGGCACTACCGTGACGCCCGCACCAACGGCATGATGGAGGAAGCCTTCCGCGTCATCGAACGGGCCGACATCTTCACCCGGACCGGCATCCAGTTCATGCAGCTCAACACCCTCTTCCAGCTGCTGGCCATGGTGAAGACCGGTTCCGAGGCCCTGCGACGGGCCGAAAGCCTGCTCTTCATGCCCGATCTCCTGGCCTGGATGCTCTCCGGCCGGACGGTGAATGAGTTCACCATCGCCACCACGAGCCAGTGCTATGATCCGATCAACCGGTCGTGGGCGTTCGGGATGCTCGAACAACTGGAGATCCCGACCGGCATCTTCGGCTCGATCGTGCCGCCGGGCGAACTGCTCCCCGGGCTGGCCGACCGGACCGGCTGCGGCCCCCTGCCGGTCATCGCGCCCGGCTCCCACGACACCGCCTCGGCCGTGGCGGCCGTGCCCTTCACCTCCGACGACGCCATCTACCTGAGTTCGGGCACCTGGTCGCTCATGGGGGTTGAAGTCTCCGAGCCGGTGATCAACGAGCAGAGCCTGGAACACAACCTCACCAATGAGGGGGGCGTCGGTGACCGCTTCCGGCTGCTGAAGAACATCATGGGGCTCTGGCTGGTGCAGGAGTGCCGGCGGGAGTGGGAACGCGAAGGCCGGCAATGGTCGTACGATGACCTGACCGCTCTGGCGGCTGAAGCCCCGCCGTTCGGTTCCCTCGTCGATCCCGGCGATGAACGCTTCCTTCAGCCCGGTGACATGCCCGCACGGATGAGGGCTTTCTGCCGCGAGACAGGCCAGCCCGAACCAGCCGATGAAGGAGCGCTCGTTCGCTGCGCGCTCGAGAGCCTGGCCTGCGAGTACCGCCGGATAGCCGATGTCCTGGCCGAACTCACCGGCCGGACGGCTGACACCATCCATATCATCGGCGGGGGCTGCAGGAACCGACTGCTGAACCGGCTCACCGCCGACGCGACCGGCATGCGTGTCCTGGCCGGCCCCGCTGAGGCCACCGCCATGGGAAACATCATCGTGCAGGCGATCGCCCGGGGTGATATCGCCTCGCTGGCCGAGGGACGGGCTCTCGTCAGTGATTCAGTTGAACCGGAGGAATACGTGCCGGCGCCCGACGCGGCCTGGGATGACACCAGTGATCGCTACCTCACCATCAGAGACCAACGTCAGACTGGAACCGGAGTATGACCGTGAATAATGCCGACGGGGCACTGGCCACGCACGGGATCACACGCGATGGAGCCATCGAACTGCTGAGGCAGATGTGGGAGATCCGGATGTTCGAGGATCGGGTCTACGACCTGCTCGGCCGTAACATCATCAAGGGCGCCTCCCACCTCTACGCTGGACAGGAGGCGGTAGCGGTCGGAGCTGTCTCAGCCCTGCGGGATGACGATCTCATCACCAGCACGCACCGCGGCCACGGTCACTGTCACGCCCGGGGAGTGAGTCTGGTGGCAGACAATGTGGAACGGCAGGATCACTACAACCGGATGATGGCCGAACTGTGCGGTCGCGAAACGGGATACTGCCGGGGACGCGGGGGCTCGATGCACATAGCCGATGTCGCACGGGGCAACCTGGGAGCCACCGGTATCGTGGGAGGGAACATCCCGGTCGCCACCGGGGCCGGGATAGCCCAGCAGCAGCAGGGTTCCGACCGGGTGGTGCTCTGCTTCTTCGGTGATGGAGCCACCAGTACCGGCAATTTCCACGAGTCGCTGAACCTGGCCGGGCTGTGGAAACTGCCGGTCATCTACATCATCGAGAACAACCTCTACGGCATGTCAGTGCCCCTCTCCGCGGCCGCCGCCCGGACCGCTCTCTCGGAACGGGCCGGTGCCTACGACATGCCCGGCGAGGTTGTCGACGGCATGGATGTCCTCGAGGTGCGGGCCGCGGTCTCACGGGCCGTGGAACGGGCTCGGACCGGCGAAGGCCCCTCCCTGATCGAGTGCCGCACCTACCGCTGGTACGGCCATTCACGCTCCGATCCGCGCGACTACCGTACGCGGGATGAGGAGGCCGAGTGGAAGGCCCGCGATCCGATCCCGACCTTTTCCGGATGGCTGGTCGAGCAGGATCTCGTCACCACCGCGGAGATCGAGGCCATCGAAACCGATTGCGAACAGGCGATCGAGAGCGCCACTCAATTCGCCCTCGACTCCCCCCTCCCTTCTCCCGATGAGGTCGAGGACGACGTCTACGCCCTGCCGGTCTGGACCGGGGAGGACCACGCCGCCGAGGAACACCTGAGGAACCTCTGCCGGTCAGCCGATTCCGGGGTCCGCACTCTTCTCTATCGAGAGGCCCTGCAGGAAGCCCTGCGCGAAGAGATGGAGCGGGATGAGCGGGTATTCGTGATGGGCGAGGATGTGGGGCTCTACGGCGGGGCCTACGGTGTCACCAAAGGGCTCTTCGAGACCTTCGGGGCGGAGCGGGTGAAAGACACGCCGATCTCCGAAGCGATCATCGGCGGCTCGGCGGTCGGAGCGGCCATGGCCGGCACCCGTCCCGTGGCCGAGATCATGTACGTGGATTTCACTCCCCTGGCCATGGACCAGATCGCCAATCAGGGGGCCAAAAATCGGTACATGTTCGGCGGGAAGACCACCGTGCCGATGGTCATCCGTACCGAGGGGGGCGCCGGACGCTGCATCGCCGCCCATCACTCGCAGAGCCTCGAAGCCCTCTGGACCCACTTCCCCGGCATCCACGTCGTGATGCCCGCCACCCCCTTCGACGCCAAGGGCCTGCTCAAGGCGGCCATCCGTGATGACAATCCGGTGATGTTCATCGAGCACAAGATGCTCTACGGGATGGAGGGACCGGTGCCGGAGGAGGAATATCTCATCCCCTTCGGGGTTGCCGATATCAAGCGCTCCGGAGTCGACGTGACGGTCATCACGTGGTCCCGCATGGTCCACCGGGCTCTCGAAGCGGCCGACCGCCTGGCCGCCGAGAACATCTCGGTCGAAGTCATCGACCTGCGCACCCTCAAACCGCTCGACATGGCGACTATCGGCGACTCGGTTGAGAAGACGGGACGGGTTGTCGGGGTGACCGAGGCCTGCCGGACAGGATCGTTCCTCTCCGAGATCTCGGCCCGCGTCTCCGAGGAACTGTTCGATTACCTCGACGCGCCGGTGGTGCGGGTAGCCGCCGCCGATGTCCCCGTACCGATGTCGGAATCGCTCGAAGACGCCGCCATCCCGAACACCGATTCGGTCATCGCCGGCATCAGGGAGGTCCTCCGATGATCAGCGAAGTCATCATGCCGAAACTCGGACAGACGATGGAAGAGGGCCGGGTCGTTGAGTGGTACCTGTCCGAAGGCGACGAGGTGAAGCGGGGCGACCTGCTCTACACGCTGGAGTCGGACAAGGCCACCCTCGATGTAGAAGCCACCGGCCGGGGCTGGTTGAGGAAGATCCTGGTCGACGACAACGAGGTGGTGCAGGTCCTCACCGTGGTAGCCCTGATCACCACCGAGGCCGATGAATCGATCGAAGGGTGGAGCCCGACTCCCGTGCACACGGGAACCGAACCTGATGTTCCATCGTCAGATGAGGTCGCGGTTCCGGCGGATGACGGAGCGCCGGCCGAACCTGGAGCGTCACCCGCGGATGACACCTCCCGCGCCGCCGATTCCTCCGGACCCCCTCCCTCAACCGATCGTCTCCCCGTCTCACCCCGTGCCCGTCGCCTGGCTGCCGACCACAAGGTCGATCTCGCCCGGCTCACCGGGTCGGGACCGGGAGGTCGGATCGTGGAAGCCGATGTCCTGGCAGCCGCGGCAGCCGGCCCATGTCCCGGGGCCGATGGGGATGGCATTCCCCGACCCAATCTGCCGGTGACCGGGACCATTCCCCTGACCGGTCCGCGCGGCATCATCGCCGAACGGATGGCAGTGAGTGCCCGCACGATACCCGCTGTCACCCTGACGACCGAGATCGACGCCTTCAAACTGCGGGAGGCGCGGCGTCGACTGAAAAGACTCGAATCGGTGTGGGGCTTCGCCCCCGGCTACACCGAACTGATTGCCTTCCTCACGGTACGGGCGTTGATGGAGCATCCGATCCTGAATGCCCGACTGAGCGCTGACCGGGAGGTGATCGAACTCATCGCCCCGATCAACCTGGGGATGGCCACCGATACCGAACGGGGTCTGCTGGTACCGGTCATCACCGATGCCGGTTCGATGGACCTGCGGACCTTCTGCACCAGGGCCCGCGAGCTCATCGCTCGAGCGCGGGAGGGCGCCGCGCTCCCCGATGATCTGGCCGGCGGCACCTTCACCGTCACCAGCCTGGGCTCCTTCGGGATCGACGCATTCACGCCGCTCATCAACCCGCCTGAGGCGGCGATCATGGGGATCGGACGCATCCGGGAGAAACCGGCTGTAACCGACGAAGGAATCGTCCCCCGACCACTGCTCACCCTGAGCCTGGTCTTCGATCACCGGATCGTGGATGGCGCGCCGGCGGCCCGCTTTCTCCAGCGCACGGCAGAACTCATCGAGCACCTCGATGAAACGACCGGCTACATTCCGGAATTCATCCACAACCAGACCGACCGGGAGGAGACGGCATGAAGAACGGCATGCTCCCCGTCGAACGGCATCGCGAGATCGTGGACCGCGTCGAGAAGGTGGCCGAGGAGACCATCCGCCGCGACCTGGAGAAGCTCGACGCTGAAGGTCGGCTCGTTCGGATTCACGGTGGAGCCTCACGCGTGTCGGATGAACGTCGGGAGATCCCTTTCGACGTACGCGAAGTAGTGAACCTGGAGCAGAAGCGGGAGATGGCGCAGTCGGCCATCGAATATGTGAGGGAGGGGGATGTGATCGCCCTCGACGCCAGCTCTACTGTACGCGAAATCGCCCGTCTCATACCCGACCGGCCCCTGACCGTGATCACCAATTCCATAGCGGTAACGACGACCCTGCTCGACCGGACCCGGGTACGGGTTGTCTCCACCGGAGGCACCCTCGATGGCCCCTCCCTCTCCTACACCGGCACCCTGGCCGAGGAGGTCCTGGAACGGTTCGCCATCAACCGGACCTTCCTGTCGTGCACCGCCTTCGATATCGAACGGGGACTGGCCGTGGCCACGGAGGAACACGCCCGGATCAAGCGCCGGATGATTCAGCTGGCCGACGAGACCATACTCCTCGTCGACGCCTCG
>JALGWK010000116.1 GCA_025774205.1 bacterium | reverse complement strand
GCGAGTTTCGAGACCCCGTAGGGTGAGATCGGATTGGCGGGATGCGACTCATCGGCGGGGAAGACGGTCTGTTCTCCGTAGACGGCGCCGCCGGTGGAGGCGAAGAGGACCCGTTCGGTCCCGTGCTCCACGCAGGCGCCGAGCAGGGTAAGCGCACCGCAGATGTACATCCATCTGGGCAGCGTGGTGATCAAGCACCTCGGGGCGGAATTCGCTGAACACCTTCCGGACGAAACCCGCGTCCCTGATGTCGCCCTCGAAGAATACTGCTGCCGGCGGCACGAGCGTCCGGTCGCCGCTGCTCAGGTCGTCCAGTACAGCGACCTCATGGCCCGCTCTCAGGAACGCGTCAGCTATATGGGAGCCGATGAATCCCGCTCCGCCTGTTATCAGAATCTTCTTTTTTCTCTCAGTGTCTGTCACCGATCAATTCCCTGATTGAATCCACGTAGGTGACCGCCTGGCTGCCGGTCAGGAAGGTATGCATCATGACATCCATCTGTCGCACCTGGGTCTCCTTCGGCACGTTCGGAGCGAAGACCGCCCCGTCGAGCCACCAGAGTCGGTCCGTATCGCTGTCATGGAAACAGTAGGCGACGAAAGGACCACCCGCCAGTTTCTCACTGTTCTCCCACAGACCCGAGAGCCTGACCGCCCATCGCCCCTCGAATTCAACCAGGGTGGCGAAGGTCTTGTCCCGGGTGACCGCGTCACGATCGTAGTAGAGCCGGCCGATATGATCCCTGAGGCTCATCGCCTGCTGGCTGATGAAATCGACCGCTCCCAGGTCTATCTCTTCATTCCTCTCGATCCGGGCACCGAGATCCTCCAGAGCCCTGACCCAGGCGAAACCCCGTTCGTCGATCTCGTCCCCGGGAATCCAGTAGGCGAAGAACCAGCGTTCCAGCTGATACTTGATCATCCGGATGAAGTTCTCGTCCGCGAAATCGGTGTTCATCCTGAAGCCCCACGGAACCCGAAGGGTGAAGCCGTAGTCGTCCAGCAGCTGCCCCTCGATGTCGTACTGTTCATCCTCGCGGTAGATGAGAGTCGAGATCAGTTCGTCGAGGTGCTCTTCCATCAGGCTGAAGACATGCTCTTCCGCCTGTCGAAGGTATGCCTGCAGCCGCTCAACCGTGTCGGCCGTGATGATCATGAGCATCTGGCCGTCAGCGTAAGGGTTCCGCATCACGATGGCGCGGCCGCTCCGTTCCTCGGCGATCTGCTGTTCCACCTCATCGGACAGGTGTTCCCGGATGCGGTCCGCGGTGGGAGTGTCTTCACTGATAGCGCCACAGAGGAGCAGATGGTAGTAGCGGGAGAAGAATTGCCATTTGTCGAGGGTTTCGTTGCGGGTCTGGAAAACGTACTCCGTCCGGGGGGTCCTTATCTCCCGCTCGAAGATCATCTTGAGCCGTTCACCGTAGAGTTCCCAGTTGGCCTCATCGGCGAAGATCACGATCTGGTTCCGGTCACCGTAGGCATGATCGAGCGGACGCTCGCAGCCTGTCACGGCAAGGGTGAGGATCGCGCCCGTCACGAGGAGCGTCATCCGCTGGTATCTGAAGCTGTGGAACTCGGTTCCGCCCATGCTCGACTCCCGTCAGGTTCTGGAGCCGGAAACGTAGTCCCCGCTCCGTTCTGAGTCAATCCGAGGCTTCATTGATAATACCTTCATTGCCCGTTCTCCTCCCGGATGACCGCCCGCCCGGCCTCCACATCCACGGTCCGCAAGAGCAACCAGCCCACGGCGAAGAAAGGCGCGATCGAGAGGACCGCCCAGCGCTGGCTTCCGGTCAGACTGCTGACGAGTCCGAAGAGGGCCGTTCCCACGATCGCGGAGAAACGCCCGCAGAGACCGTAGAAGCCATAGAACTCCGCTTCCCGGTTCGCTGGCGTGAGCTCCGCCATCAAGGCTCTCGATGCCCCCTGGCTTGAACCCATGGCGATTCCGGCCAGCGCGCCCACGGCATAGAATGCTCCCTGGCTCTGAACGAGGACCGCCCAGATCGCCATAACCAGCCAGATGGCAAGCGTCAACTCGACAACCTGTTTCGCCCCCCAGCGATCGGTCAGAATACCGAATCCCCACGCTCCGGCAATGGCCGCCAGCTGCAGGATGGCGAAGAAACCCAGTACCTGAGCAAAATTGAAGTCGAGCGTGCCCATGGCATATATGCCACCAAAAGCGATGACGGTGTTGATCCCGTCGCTGTAGATGAAATACGCCAGCAGGAACCGCACCGTCTGACGGTAGCGCTTCAGGTGTCCCAGAGTCGTTCTGACCCTCCGCCAACCCTCACGCCAGGGACTTACATCCGTATCTACTGCCGGTTTCCGCTCCCGCACCCAGAGGAAGAACGGGATCGCAAAGATAAGAAAGAAGAGCGCCGAGATCGGGAAGACCGGTGCCAGGAGACCAGGATCTTCCAGCCGTGTCGCCCTGAGAGCGAACGGAAGCGAGATGAGGAGCGAGGCCAGCGCGCCGACATATCCCCAGGCGAAGCCGTTCCCGGATATCTTACCGATCTGTCCTGGAGGGCTGATCTCGGGTAGGAAGGCGTTGTAGAACACCAGTCCGCCCTGGAAGCCGATATTGCCGACCATGAACAGGAGCAGGCCCCACCAGATGTCTCCCGCTCCGACCGTGATCATGAGGGCGGTGGCAATGATGCAGAGGAACGAGTAGATGCCGATGAAGAGCTTTTTCCTGGCGGTCGTGTCGGAGATGGCCCCCAGCCAGGGGCTGGTGAGGCCGACGATGAACATCGATATCGAATTGCCGAGTCCCCAGTAGAGATCACCAACCACTTCGTCGCCAACTACGTAGAACCTGAAGAAGAGCGCATAGGCCACCGTGACCACCACGACGGTGAAGCTGGTGTTCGCGAAATCGAAGAGGTACCAGCCCCAGCGTTCTTTCTTCTCGATCCGGTTCACATCTCGATCCCTTCCATCCGGGTCACTCTCGGCGGTCCGCTCCCGCTGTCGACCACGCCGACCAGGTCGAATCGTACCGATAACCGCCCCCTGCCTGCCTGCATCTGTCCAAGCAGTTCGGTGGCCGCGCTCCGCAGCCGTTTCCGCTGACCTCGATCGAGCCAGCCCGCGGGAGGACCGGCAGAGAATCCTCTGGCAGCCTTGATCTCGACGATGACCAGTTCATCATCCCGCCGGCAGACCAGGTCGATCTCCCCCCCGCCCCCGCGCCAGCGGCGGTGTTTGATCCGGTAGCCCCTTTCGGCGTATTCCCGGGCGACCAGGTCTTCCGCTCTCCGGCCCCATTCATGGGCACTCTCCCTGGAGGTCGGAGGTATCAGTTCGACCTGCTCTCCCGACCGCAGGAACGACCTGCGATGGACCGGTGAGGGTCCCAGCTGCCCGATCGCCCGGCGGTGTTCCTCCGTGCCGTAGCCCTTGTGTTTACCGAACCCGTAGCCTGGATACTCCCGGTCGAGTTCCATCATCATGTCGTCCCGCTCCACCTTGGCGATGACGCTGGCGGCCGCGATCACCCGTGAACGGCTGTCACCCTTTACGAGGGCCAGGTGGGGGACCGGGCACGAGGTCAGGGGGCGACCGTCTACCAGCGCGAACTCGGCCGGCGGATCGATCGCTTCGAGGGCTCTCCGCACGGCGAGGTGCACAGCGCCCAGGATGTTGTGACGATCGATCTCAGCTACTGACGCCACCCCTGTCCCGTGCGCGACTGCCGCCGACATTATCGCCCTGTATGCCTTCTGACGTGCCTGTGGCGTCATCCGTTTGGAATCATCGAGCGGATGATGGATGAATCCTTCGGGAAGGATGACCGCCGCGGCGTACACCGGACCGGCCAGGGGACCCCGTCCGGCCTCGTCTACACCGGCCACGCGGGTGTAACCCTTCTCCCGCAGACGCCGCTCCGGATCGCAAAAAGCCCGCCAGCGCGCATCACGCCGACGGGCTTTGTCGTCCTGCCTCCGGGCGCGTTCGGCGAGTTTCCTCGCGCCGGCGCGCGGATCGTGTTCGAGGGCACTGATCAGCCGCGACCGCTCGGCGGGACTCACCGCCCCTTCGAGCAGGTCTGCCAGATCCCGGAGACTTCTGTCACCCGGATCCACGTCGCTCTCAGCTCTTCTCCGGTTTCACCTCATCGCCGTCATCCGGCGCTTCCACGGCGGCCGCGTCTCCGGTTTCGGGCACGCTCTTCTTCACGCTCGTGACCCGGCGCTCCTTGACCCGGGCCCGCTTGCCGACCCGGTCACGCAGGTAGTTCAGTTTGGCCCGGCGCACCTTCCCCCGCCGGGTGATCTCTATCCTGCTGATCATCGGGGTGTTGAGCGGGAATATCCGCTCGACGCCGATACCACCGGAGATCTTCCGCACGGTGAAGGTACGTCCGTTCCCCGAACCCTTGATACCGATCACGATCCCCTCGAAGAGCTGGATCCGCTCCTTCTCACCTTCCACGACACGGACATGTACCGTGACCGTATCACCCGACCTGAAGTCAGGATGATCGGTTCTCTTCTCGACCGCCGCCAGTGCTTCCAGGCGCTTCATACTTCATCTCCTTCATCGGACCCGGGGCTCCACGCCCCCGGCCGTTCATCATCAGCAAGTTGATCCAGATACTCCCTGTCCTTTTCCGACAGGGAGGCCGTTCGCAACAGGTCAGGACGCCGCTTCAGCGTCGACCTCAGAGCTTCGTGCCGACGCCACCTGTCGACGGCGCCATGGTCACCCGAAAGCAGTATTCCAGGTACCTCCATCCCCCGATACTCCGGAGGACGGGTGTAATGCGGGTGATCGAGTATCCCCGTCTCGAACGAATCGGCCGCGGCCGAGGCGGGATCACCCATGGCCCCCGGCAGCAGCCGGGCCACCGCCTCGATGATGAGGAGCGCCGCTCCTTCACCACCGTTGAGGATAACATCTCCGACACTGTACTCGCGGGTCACCAGCGCCGATCTGACGCGCTCATCGATCCCCCGGTACCTGCCGCAGAGGATGACGAATTGATCCCGCTCCGACAAATCTCTGGCCGCTGCCTGGTCGAAGAGGGTCCCCTGAGGCGTCGTCAGCACGACCTCCGCCTCTGCCGGCAGACCTTCCTCCCGGAGTGCATCGTACGCTTCGAAGAACGGTTCCGGCTTCAGCACCATTCCCGGACCACCCCCGAAGGGGTAATCATCGACGGTTCCGCGCCGATCATGGGTCCACGTCCTCAGATCGTGGATCGTGATCCCGAGAGACCCTTCCGACACCCCCCTGCCCAGCAGGCCGGCTTCGAGAGGGCTGTCAAAGTACCCGGGGAAGAGCGTCAGGACATGGATCTCCATGTCTCACCCTTCCTTCTATTCCTCGATCTCCGGAAGGATCAGGACCACCCGACCCCGCTCAAGATCGATCCCGGTCACGTACGCCGATACCGCCGGCACCAGCCGCGCCCCTTCCGGGGTCGCTACCTCGAAGACATCCTGGGCCGAGCCCTGGAAGACCTTCGACAGTTCACCGAGTCGCCGGCCGTCAGGATCGACGACCTCGAGCCCGATGAGGTCGTAGATGAAATACTCCCCCTCCTCCAGCTCCGCCCGCTCGGCTTCCGGAACCGCCACCTCCAGGTTCCTGAGTTTTTCCGCCGCTTCGGGAGAATCGATCCCCTCCAGTTTCAGGGCGACGGCCTGCTTCAGTCTCTTGACCTGCTCGATCCGGTACCAGGTGATCTTCTCTCCGTCGTCATGGAGCCAGATCCCCTCGAGCCCCTGGAACCGACCTGGTACATCCGTGACCAGCCGGACCTTGACCTCCCCCTTCACACCCCACGGCTTCGAGACCCGTCCGATCTCGACGAGTTCGTCGGCGACGACTTCCTTTTCACCGGACCGCGAGGGATCACTTCCCACGTTACTCTTTCGTTTCTTCTTCCGTCTCTTCGACAGTCTCGGTCTCTTCGTCAGCTGCCGCGTCACTCTCCCCGG
>JALGWK010000115.1 GCA_025774205.1 bacterium | reverse complement strand
TTCTCAGCCATCAACTATGTCGGCGTCGGACTGGGGAAACGTCTCCAGAACGGTGTCACGGTCATGAAGATCGGGGCGATCGTCATCCTGGGGCTGATCGGGGTGATCGTGGCCCGCGGCCCGATCGACCTCTCGCTCAACCCGACCGGGATGGGAGCCGGAAGCCTCCTGACCGGCTTCGGATTCGCGCTGATCGCGGTCTCGTGGGGCTTCGACGGCTGGAACAACATCACCTACGTCTCGGGTGAGATCCGCGATCCGAAACGGGACCTGCCCGTGGCTCTGATCGGGGGGACCATCCTCATCACGATCCTCTACCTCCTGATGAACTGGTTCTATCTGAAGGCATTCTCGCCTGCTCAGATGGCCGGGATCATCCCGGTGGCCGAACGGGCGACCTCGGCCGTCATGGGGGATACCGCCGCATCCATCGTTACAGCGGTGGTGCTCCTCTCGATGCTGGGGGCCCTCCATGGGGCCATCTTTGCAGGCGCCAGGGTCTACTACGCGATGGCGAGGGACGGGCTTTTCTTCCGGGGCATCGGTCAGGTTCACCCCCGGTTCCGGACCCCGGCCAAGGCCATCCTCTGGCAGGGGGTATGGGCAGGCGCGCTGACCCTGAGCGGCACCTTCGAGCAGTTGATCACCTTTGTGATGTTCGTCACCATTGCATTCTGGATCGCGGCCACGGCCTCGGTGTTCACGCTCAGAAAGAAGTACCCCGACCGGCCGCGTTCCTATCGAACATGGGGCTATCCGATCGTACCGCTGCTCTTTATCGTGGCCTCCTCCGGTATCCTGATCAACACCATCTTCGAGCGGCCGGTGGAGTCATTGAGCGGACTGGCGATCGCCCTGCTCGGGATCCCTGCCTACTATCACTGGAAAAAGAAAGTACGTGCGGACCAACAAGCGGAGGAAACCGATGGGGATCAATGAGGGCGGTCGACTGCGGCGGGTAGCGGTGTGCGCGCCGGGCGACGAGTACTTCAACGTGGAGGATCTCGGGATCCATAACATCAATGAACCTGCCGACCGTGAACTGACCGGTGAGCAGCACGACGCCCTCAGGGGCTTGCTGGAGCAGGCGGGTGCCGAGGTTGTCCTGCTGCCCGAACATGTCGGTCAGCCCAACTCGGTCTTCACCCGCGACAGCGCCCTGGTGGTCGGGGAGGGGCACATACGGGTCCGGATGGGACTCTCCTCCCGACAGGGTGAGACGATCTGGATGTCGGAGCATCTGGAAGCGCTGGGATTGCCCTGCCTCGGGGAGATCGAGGCGCCGGGTACCGTGGAGGGCGGTGACGTCATCCTGATGGGAGAGGTGGCCTTTGTCGGTCTCTCCTGCCGCTCGAACGAGGCGGGCGTGGCGCAGCTCGAATCGATCCTCACCGGTCTCGGTTACGAGGTCCGGGTTGCCCCGGTGGCCGACGACGCCATGCACGTCGGCGGCGTGATGAGCGCCATTGGATCCCGCCGGGTAGTCTGCTGTGCCGATCGCTTCCCTGACGGATACTTCGAAGGATTCGACACGGTGGAGATCGGATTCCTCAATCCGTCGAGCGGGAACGTGATCTGTCTCGGGGAGAACGAGGTCGTGGTCAATATCGCGGAAAACGGAGTAACGGCCAGCGCCCTGGCGGAGCAGGGTGTGACCGTCTACGACCTGGACCTGTCTGAGTTCCGGAAAGGGGCAGGGGGACCGACCTGTCTCATCCTGCCCCTCGAACGCGGCTAGTATCCCGTCAGTCGCGTGCGGCGCAATCCTCGGTGCTGACGCCGGTCACGTGACGGGACACTGCGGCCTACTTTTTTGTAAGCACGAAGGTACCGTCGGCCACCATCTGTGACTCCGCGTAGATATCGATCACCCCGACCATGGATCCTTCCTCGAGCCTGCCCTTGAACATCACATCGGCCTGTCCCTGGACGAACGTCTGGAAGGAGCACCCCTCCTCGGTGATCGCGAAGCTCTCGATCGCGCCGGAGATCATCTCACCATCGGCGTCGAAGGTCACTTCTCCCGTCCAGACGCCTTCGTCGTGGTTCAGAACCAGCATCAGGCCTCCTGAACCCAGGCTGATATCGAAGGAGCCTTCCCAGTTGCCGGCGTACAGGGCGACCGCGTCGCCCGCTCCACCACTCCCTCGACCTGCCTCAGCAGTTGTGGTGGCGGCCGAACCGGCACAGCCGGCAATCGTTACAATCATCGCGCAGAGGGCGATGCCGGCGGCGATGGAACGCCGGGGTGTCCGAGTGTTTGTCATTATCTGTTTCCTTTTCCTGGTTGTGATTCAATGTCCAAACCTGTCCTTCATGCGGTCGAGCAACCGCCGGTCCTTTTTCGTCGGCCTTCCCCGGCCCTCGTAACCGGGCGTCGGGGCGGCCTTGAGCTGGGCCCGCATGGTCTCCCGCCGTTCGATGGAGTCGGTGCTCTCTTCGTAGAGTTCCCGCGCCACCGCAGCGGAACCGCGTCGCTCCGCGACTGCCTTCACCTTGATGGTGTACTCGAAGGGTCCCTTCCTGATCGTCAGTCCATCCCCGGCCCTGACGGTCTTCGACCGTTTCGGCCGGTTGCCGTTCAGGTGGACCTTGCCGCCGTCGATCGCCCTGACCGCCAGGGCCCGGGTCTTGAAGAAGCGGGCCGCCCACAACCACCGGTCAAGCCGGACGCTCTCCATATCGTTTATGCCGGCCAGTCGGCCACTTCGGCCGAAGTTGATCGGCTGCCGAACCAGGCCAGCGCGAAGATCGGGACCGCCAGTGAGATGATCAGTCCGAAGAATATGCCCGCCTGGATAAATCCCCCCAGCGGGATTTCGACACCCTGGATGTGCGGCAGACGGGGCAGCATCCGCTGGACAAGCACATGGGCAAGCCCGGTCTCCAGCACGGCCCAGGGGATGCTGATCCAGGCCCAGATCTTCAGCAGCAGGACGCCGAGCCGGCGTCGGTTTTTCAGGAAGATCCCTCCGGCGAGCAGGAGTGCCGCCAGGGCCATCTCAACCATGCCGGAGAGCATCACCACCATGGGATCGGGCAGGAACCCGAGGAACGATTCGATGGTGCCGGGGAGATCAGACCTGGAGATGAAACCGACCGCCACAGGTCGGATGAACGGGTAGAAGATAGCGCCCATCTTGCTGAGGATCCCGATGGCGCCGAGGATGATGGCGATGATCCCCATGACGTCCGGCCAGCTGCTGCCGGCCGGGGCCGGTCTGGTTGGTCCCGGTGGCGGCTCACCGATCTCCTCGACCCCGATCGGCAGATCGATCGGATCGTCCGGCAGCCCGGGTTGCTCCGCGCCAGGTAGAGGTTCCACGATCTCCGGTGTTTCCGGTTCGCTCACAGCTCCCATCCATCGCGGTATTCACGGGTGATGAACCGGTTCGCGTCCGGCTCGTTGGTGACGACCATGTTCTCGCCGTCCCATTCGAGCTTCCGGTCCATCCGCAGTGCCAGACACCCGAGCAGGATCATCTCGGTCAGGGGGCCGGCGAAGTCGAAGTTGGAGACCGCCGGCGCTCCACCCTTGCAGGCTTCGATCCACTCCACGTGATGTCCCGCGGAGCGGGGCATCGAAGGCGCGGGCTGAGTGTAGGAATCCATGAACGACTGGGGGATCAGGGTCGCCTCGTCGGAATAGCAGCCATACATCAACTTGCCCCTGTCACCTTTGAAAATACCGCCACCACCGCTCGTGCCCATCCTCCTGCCGGGCTCGAGTTCTTCCGGCCGGGGCGGCATCAGTCCGCCGTCATACCAGTTGAGCGTAACAGGCGGCATCTCTCCCCGGGCGGGGAACTCAAACCTGACGATTGATCCGATCGGGTAGGTCTCACGTGTCTTCTGCACCGATGACGCCTCAACACTGGTCGGGTGACCGAGTTTCAGCGCCCAGAAGGGGAAATCGATGATATGGCAGGCCATGTCACCGAGCGCTCCGGTACCGAAGTCCCACCAGCCGCGCCACGAGAAGGGGTGGTAAGCGGAATGGTAAGGGCGCTCCGGCGCCGGTCCGATCCAGAGGTCCCAGTCGAGCGTGGAGGGGATCGGTGGTGTGTCCTCCGGACGGTCTATACCCTGGGGCCAGATCGGCCGGTTGGTCCAGGTGTCGACCTCCCTGACATCACCGATCGCGCCGTCCCAGATCCATTCGTTGATCTGTCGCGCGGTATCATACGAGTGCCCATGATTCCCCATCTGTGTGGCGACACCGTACCGGCGGGCGGTCTCGGCCATCAATCGGGCTTCCGAGATCGAATGGGTGAGCGGTTTTTCGACATAGACATGCTTGCCGAGACGCATCGCCGAGACTGCCGCGACCGTATGGCAATGATCGGGAGTGCTCACGATCACGGCGTCGATGCCTGGTTCCTTCTCGAGCATGACGCGGAAATCGCGATAAGTGTTCGCGTTCGGACTCTGCTCGAGACCGGCGGCGATCTTCGTGTCATCCACGTCGCAGAGGGCGACGATGTTCTCCGAACGCACATTCCGCCGGTTGGAGCCACCCTGTCCGCCGACCCCGATGATGCCGATATTCAGCACATCGCTCGGCGGGCGGTAGCCGGGGCCACCCAGCACGTGGCGGGGAACGATCGTAAAAGCGGCCGAAGCGACGGCGGCCTCGCCGATGAACCGGCGTCGACCCAGTTTCCTGCCCGAATTGTCGTGCTTCCTCTTATCAGACATGTTCGTTCACCCTTTCCTGAAAAAAGCTCATCCGGATTCCTTCCGGAAGGCTCATGGTGCCGACGTTTGTCACCTGACAGGACACTAGAGAACCAGCCTGCAGAGCACCGCGGCGATATATCCCAGGTAGTTGCCGAGAGCGTACCCGAAGAGTGCCAGAAGAATGGCGACCGGGACAAGTTCTTTACGATGATATTCCGCCACGATCGGTGAGGATGCCGCGCCCCCGATCGAAGCCACGCTGGCAATCGCCGTCAGGTGCACGTCGACCCTGAAGATCTTCGCGCCCAGTACGACGAACACCAGATGCACCGTGATCGTGATGACGCCGGCGATCATGAAGAAGGGCGCGGTAGCGGCCTGGCTGATATCGGCCTGGGCTCCCATCATCGACATGTAGACGTAAACGAGCGCCATCGAGAGGGCTTTGGTGCCGGGGGTCTTTCTGAGCGGGGTGGAGGCCAGCCCGAGCGCGACCGTCGTGAGGATCAGGAACTCCCATGTCTTGGCGGTAAGGATCTCACCCACCTCGGGGAGGATGCCCGCGAAACTTCTGATGGCCCAGATGAGGAGGAAGCCGACCCCGAAGAGGGTCAGGACATCCCTGAAGTGCACGCTGTCCGTCTTCTCCTCCAGATTGCCAATGGCCTGTTCGAGCTCGGCAGCCTCATCCTCGCGGACGCCGGTGAACTTCGCGAATCCCTTCGCCCAGCGCTTGCTCATGAAGAGGAGGGGGAAGTAGAGAAGGAAGATGAAGATGTCGGCGATGACGACCATGCCGAGCATCTCGGGCGGAGTATCGACCATCTCGGCAACCGCAGCCAGGTTGCCCGTGCCCCCGATCCAGCTGCCGGCCAGCGCTCCGAACGCCCGCCACGCGTCATCAGCGAGATGACCCTTCAGGAGCCAGAAAGAGAAGACACCGCCGATTACCACTCCGAAGGCCCCTATGACGAGAACGCCGATACTCCTGAAGGCCACCTTCAGGCTGGACCTGATGTCGACGTCGAGAAGCATCAGGATGATGAACATCGGCACCCCGAAGGCCTTGAAGGTGGTGTAGGTCGGGGAACTGGTGGGGATGACCTTGAAACCGCTCAGGATGACCGGGAAGAGGAATATCCA
>JALGWK010000492.1 GCA_025774205.1 bacterium | reverse complement strand
GCGATGGGCTCAGCATCGTGAACGGGATCTGGTACGATCGTCTGCCCCCCAATCGGGGATTTACCCACGACCTGCTGGTGCGGGGGGGCTCCCTCATCCTGGCGGGCAGCGGACCGATGCGGGTGGACATGGCTTTCGCCTGGGAGGATGGTATCGGCGGAATAGGGCTCATGTTGAGTGAACTGGGCGATCTGGAGGATGAGTACGCGCTCGAGGTCATCGACGCGACCGGCCTCTATATCCACCCGGAGGTCCCGTTCCTTTCATTTGATTCATCGGGTGCGTGGCTGCTCCTGGATATGGAGGCGGTCATCACCCTGCGCAGAGGCCCGGATCGCGCCAGCGAGCCGGTGATGAGAATCGGTGGAAATCGATAATTTCATCATAGAGATGGCCCGGGCCCTCCAGCGGTACGGCATGTACCCTGGTGGTCACCCATCCCGTCTCACTACTGCCGCTGAGATTCTGGCGCTCCTGAACGTGCTCATCGGAGACCGGGGTGAACTGAGCATCCAGGTCACCGGGGACCGTCTGCAGATCGGTGACCTGGAGACCGATGAAAAAAACTCCTCGGCTGTAAATGTCGCCAGACGACTCCACCAGCATCAGTTCCATGTGGTCACCTTTCTCGAGGGGATCACCGCTGAAGAACTCGATGAGCTGCTCGCGATCATCTCGGTGCAGGTGGGCAAGAGCATGGGGGAGCCGTTCGGGGCTTCACCCCCTGAACAGCTTGATCAGTGGCCGCACATAAACCTCCAGCGGACGCCGTACGACGCGCTCCGGCTCTCGGAGGGTACTGATGATTTCGATGACGTTAGCCCCGGCTCCGGGACCGGAGGAGGAGCGGGGGGAGAGGATCGGGGTGGTTCCGGCGTGGCGAATGAACTCAGGTTGCAGATCGCGAAACTGACAGAGAACCTCGATGAGGCGACCCGGCAGAAATTGCTGAAGATGTTCCAGACCCTGCTGAACGCGACGGGGGTGGATGGCTCCCACGACCTGGCGGTTATGAAACTGGTGGAAATGACCAGGAAGGACAAGAGCAAGCAGGCCGCCTCCATGCTCGGTATCCTCTCGAAGATAGGTAAGCAGATGGGAGCTTCCGATCCGGACGGGCCCGCGATCGCTCCCGGATCAATCCTGGGCGCGCTGATCGGTCATCTGTCGGATGAGAGACCGGTTGCCGAGGAGGCCGGACAGGACGAGACACCGGAATGGATAGGAGAGATCGAAGCCGGACGGGTACTCCAGATGAGTGTTGAACTGCGGGAGATGAATCCATCCACCAGGACTCGCCTCGCAGAGATCGTGACAACAGGGGACATCGGCACCCTTGCCGATCTGCTCACGGGAGTGCCGGAAGGGAATCCCGTCACGGCCGAGATCGTCGCCTGGCTCGTAAAGCCGAAGAACATGCAGAAACTGCTGAGCAGCGAGACTCTCGACCTCCCCGGCCTCGAACCCTTTCTGGCCCTGACAGGCACCGCAGCCATCGGTCCGATGCTCGATCTCCTGATCAGGTCGGAGGACGAGGGCACCCGCCGGGAACTCATCGAACGGCTGGCTCAACATCTGCCGGAGGGCTTCTCTGCCTCGACCTGGTATCTGGATAATGATCAGCGGGTTCGTTTCCAGGCGCTGAAGTTCGGCCTCGCCCGGGGTGAAGACCGGGACAAACTGATGCTGACGGCTCTGCGCGATCCCGATGACGAGATCGCTGCCTTCGGTCTCAAAGAGACGAAGAAGGAGTGTTCGCCGGAAACCGCGGTTCAGATCATCGAAACAGCGTTGAATGGCCGGGAGACGTCCGGCGTCCGGGTCACCTGCATCAGGGCGATGGCCGGGCTCGATGATCCCGGTGTGCTCGACGCCCTGCTGTCCCTTACCTGGCAGAGTCGGGCGCTCATCACCCATATCCTGGCACCAAAGACACAGGAGATGCTGGAGAGCCTGGCCGTTCTCGCCTCCCGGTTCGCGGGCGATCCGAAGGCGAAATCGGTCCTGAAGGCGGCCCGGGCGTCGAAAGACGCCCAGATCAGGGCAGTGGCAGGCGGGAAGAAGGGATCGTCGTGAGCCTGGCAGTCGACTTCCTTCACGCGCTCGCGCAGGCGCTTTCGACCATCGGGCTCTATACCGAAGAGCACCCCGCCAGGGTGTCGGCCCTCGAACATCTTCTTGAAATGCTGGAAAAGCTCCT